>NZ_VMLO01000077.1:0-25908 GCF_013276735.1 Streptococcus sp. 1559 | reverse complement strand
TTATTGGGCGGTTACGTTGGAGCTGGAGTAGTACAATGCTGCTTCTAAGGCATTTTTATAATTTACTTTGAATTTCTAACAATGTTTTAAAAAACTCGGTGGACTATTCCAAATTCAATCCACTATATATTGATTCCCTTGTGTGATGTGTAAAGATTTTTTAATGACTTATTTTAATTTTTTCAAAAATTAACTTGACTTAATTTTTTTTTTAATGTATATTAAGATGCAGGAGGTATACAAGTGTATGATACGTATCGAAAACCTAAGTGTCTCCTATAAAGAAACGTTGGCACTTAAAGATATTTCACTGGTGCTCCAAGGACCAACGATTACCGGAATCATTGGTCCAAACGGCGCTGGAAAATCAACATTATTAAAAGGTATGCTGGGAATTATCCCACATCAAGGTCAGGCATTTCTCGATGACAAGGAAGTTAAAAAATCCTTACACCGAATCGCCTATGTCGAACAAAAAATCAATATCGACTACAACTTTCCCATCAAGGTCAAGGAATGTGTCTCGTTAGGACTCTTTCCCTCTATCCCTCTCTTTCGAAGTTTAAAGGCTAAACATTGGAAGAAAGTGCAAGAAGCCCTTGAAATCGTCGGTCTAGCTGACTATGCTGAACGGCAAATCAGTCAACTGTCTGGAGGTCAATTCCAGCGAGTCTTGATTGCCAGATGTTTGGTACAGGAAGCCGACTATATCCTCTTGGATGAACCCTTTGTTGGGATTGACTCTGTCAGTGAGGAAATCATCATGAATACGCTGAGAGATCTGAAAAAAGCTGGGAAGACGGTTCTCATCGTCCACCACGACCTCAGCAAGGTTCCCCACTACTTCGATCAAGTCTTGCTTGTCAATCGAGAAGTGATTGCCTTTGGTCCAACCAAAGAAACCTTTACCGAAGCCAATCTCAAAGAAGCTTACGGTAATCGACTCTTTTTCAATGGAGGTGACCTATGATTGCAGAATTTATCGATGGATTGCAAAAATTCCATTTCTTACAAAATGCCTTGATAACAGCCATTGTCGTCGGGGTCGTAGCTGGAGCTGTAGGATGTTTCATCATTCTACGCGGGATGTCACTCATGGGAGATGCCATTTCACATGCTGTCTTGCCAGGTGTAGCCCTCTCCTTCATCTTGGGCGTTGACTTCTTTATCGGAGCCATTGTCTTTGGATTGCTAGCTGCCATCATCATTACCTACATCAAGGGGAACTCGATTATCAAAAGCGATACCGCCATCGGCATTACCTTTTCTTCTTTCTTAGCCCTCGGTATCATCTTGATTAGTGTCGCTAAAAGTTCAACTGACCTTTTCCATATCCTTTTTGGTAATATCCTAGCCGTCCAAGATACGGATATGTTTATTACTATGGGTGTTGGGGCAGTCATTCTCTTGTTAATCTGGATTTTCTTCAAGCAACTCTTGATAACATCCTTTGATGAACTCTTGGCCAAAGCCATGGGAATGCCTGTCAATGTTTATCACTATCTGCTCATGGTACTCTTGACCCTCGTGTCTGTGACTGCCATGCAAAGTGTCGGAACTATCCTGATTGTAGCCATGCTGATTACCCCAGCTGCAACTGCTTATCTGTATGCTAATAGCCTGAAAAGCATGATTTTCCTTTCCTCAACCTTTGGAGCTACTGCTTCAGTTTTGGGGCTCTTTATCGGCTATAGCTTTAACGTTGCGGCAGGTTCTAGTATCGTGCTTACAGCCGCTAGTTTCTTTCTCATTAGCTTCTTTATCGCTCCCAAACAACGATATTTGAAACTAAAAAATAAACATTTGTTAAAATAAGGGGCAAAGCCCTAATAAATTGGAGGATCTAATGAAAAAATTAGGTACATTACTCGTTCTCTTTCTTTCCGTCATTGCTCTTGTAGCATGTGCTAGTGGAAAAAAAGATGCAGCTTCTGGTCATAAACTAAAAGTTGTGGCTACAAACTCAATCATCGCTGATATTACTAAAAATATTGCTGGTGATAAAATTGATCTTCACAGTATCGTTCCTGTTGGTCAAGACCCACACGAATACGAACCACTTCCTGAAGATGTCAAGAAAACTTCTGAAGCAGACCTCATTTTCTATAACGGGATCAACCTTGAAACAGGTGGCAATGCTTGGTTTACAAAATTGGTAGAAAATGCTAAGAAAACTGAAAACAAAGACTACTTTGCAGTCAGCGAAGGCGTTGATGTTATCTACCTTGAAGGCCAAAACGAAAAAGGCAAAGAAGACCCACACGCTTGGCTTAACCTTGAAAACGGTATGATTTTTGCTAAAAACATCGCAAAACAATTGAGCGCTAAAGACCCTAGCAACAAGGAATTCTACGAAAAAAATCTCAAAGAATATACTGAAAAGCTAGACAAACTTGATAAGGAAGCAAAAGCTAAATTCAACAATATCCCTGCTGAGAAGAAATTGATCGTAACCAGTGAAGGATGCTTCAAATACTTCTCTAAAGCCTACGGTGTCCCAAGTGCCTACATCTGGGAAATCAACACTGAAGAAGAAGGAACACCTGACCAAATCAAGACCTTGGTTGAAAAACTTCGCCAAACAAAAGTTCCATCACTCTTTGTAGAATCTAGTGTGGATGACCGTCCAATGAAGACTGTTTCACAAGACACAAACATCCCAATCTACGCTCAAATCTTTACCGACTCTATCGCAGAACAAGGTAAAGAAGGCGACAGCTACTACAACATGATGAAATACAACCTTGACAAGATTGCTGAAGGATTGGCAAAATAATCTAGATATTAGTTTATCTATTACTAGGTTCTTGTCTCTCTTTACATTACTTCTAATATTAGCTTTGTTAGTTCTATCTCTAGCTACAAAACAGCGTTTATAAGAATGAAGATTTCTTAAATCAGTACGAACGAAGTGAGTTTTTACCAGATATTTCTCACTGTAGTGGTATCCTAGATAAGAACTTTGATCTTATCTAGGACGGAATTTTTGAGACCTAAGGCTCAAAAATTAGGGATGAAATTCCGAAGGAAGTTGCTCCCGTCCGCACTACCTTCGAGAAATATCAAATAGATAAAAAATCTGAAAAACGTCATTCTCACATGAGCTGACGTTTTTTCTATGCACACATTTCCGGTCAAATCATTGGAAAATTTCGACCGTTTCAGCTAAAATGGAAGAAAAAAGATTGGAGTATCTTATGGTAACTTTTCTCGGAAATCCTGTGAGCTTTACAGGTAAACAACTACAAGTCGGCGACAAGGCGCTTGATTTTTCTCTCACTACAACAGACCTTTCTAAAAAATCTCTGGCTGATTTTGATGGAAAGAAAAAAGTCTTGAGTGTCGTGCCTTCTATCGATACAGGCATCTGCTCAACTCAAACACGTCGTTTTAATGAAGAATTGGCTGGACTGGACAACACGGTCGTCTTGACTGTTTCCATGGATCTGCCTTTTGCCCAGAAACGTTGGTGCGGTGCTGAAGGTATTGAAAATGCCATCATGCTCTCAGACTATTTCGACCATTCCTTTGGACGTGATTACGCTCTCTTAATCAATGAGTGGCACCTATTGGCACGCGCAGTCTTTGTCCTCGATACTGACAATACGATTCGCTACGTTGAATACGTGGACAATATCAACTCTGAACCAAACTTCGAAGCCGCAATTGCAGCTGCTAAAGCCCTATAGAAAAAAATCCTCTGTCACAAAGAGTTCCCCACTCTTTGAAACGGAGGATTTTTTATTTACGAGTAAATTCAAGTTCGATCTGATAAAAACAACTAAATTACTCTACAGATTTCAGGGCTTCAAGCATATCAACCTTTCTCAGATGATGATTGACAAAGAAACCAAGCAAGGTCAAAATGATGCTTACTGCTGCCACTGGGATTACATAGACCTCCCAGCCTACCTGCGGATAAAAGAGAATGGTCGCAGGCGAAATCATTTGAATCAAAAATTGGTGTAAATAGGAACCAGATACCAAACCAAGTACGATTCCCACAAGGGACAGCACAATCGTCTCACGGTAAATGTAGAGAGTAACTTCATTATTATGAAAACCGAGAACCTTGATAGTGGAGAGCTCACGGATTCTCTCAGCCACGTTGATATTGGTCAGATTGTAAAGGATAACAATAGCCAACAGAACCGATACGATGACCAAGATAGTCATAGTCTGATTGAGTGAACTTGCGACCGAGTCAAAGAGTCGAATGGCTGAAGCATTCTGGACAACACTTGACACCGCAGATTGATTCATAAGTAAACCTGCCTGTCTTTCGATACTAGTAGCACTGGTATCCCTTAACGAGACAAGATAAGTATTAGCTTGCGGCACCTGTCCGTAAATTTGCTCATAGCTAGCTTGACTCATATAAATAAAGTGACCAACGTAGTTCTCAGCAATGGCAGCGACCTTTAGTTCCTTACCTTCAATTTCTAAAGTCTGCCCAACCTTGACATCTGCCAGCTGGGCGAGTTTAGCTGTAATAACAACGCCATCTTTTAATGTCAGCTCCTGCTGATGATTTTGCAGATGGATAAAAGGCGTCAAATCTTCCTTCTCTGTCATCATAAGGGTAATGGTCTGAAGACCAGCCTTACCTTTGAAATCCTTGTCTAGCGTTTTAGAATAGATTTTCTGGTAGGCTTTGATGTCCTGCCCTTTCAATACTTCTTCTAGCTCTGCCTTGTCCTGATTGGTCGCACTAGGATTTTCAGAGACAATCATTTGATACTGTTGGATTTGTTGAAACTGCTTAGACGGAACTCCTGCTACAGAGGATTGGATTCCCAAACCGGCAAAGAGCAGAGCGACTGAACCTGCCACACCAAAGATCGTCATCAACATCCGCTGCTTATAACGGAAGATATTGCGAGCAGTTACCTTATGAGTAAAACTGAGACGACGCCAGATAAAACCGATACGCTCCAATAAGATTTTAGCTCCTTTGACAGGAGGTTTAGGAAGTAGAAGCTGGGCTGCTTCGTCATGAAGTTCCCTCCAAGCCACCAGATAGGCTGGTAACACACTCGCCAACCAGCTCAAGACAAGAGCTAGTAAGCTATAGGTCCAATAGAACTGAATCTGGGTTTCTCCCACCACCATGCCTTTTGTAATGACACTTGAAATTACACTGGCTAGCAAATAATGACCAAGTATACTACCTAGAGCCGTTCCGACAGTCCCAGCTACTAGTCCATAAAGGAGAAACTTGGCGATAATATCCTTACTACGGTAACCCAAGGCCTTAAAAATCCCTGCATGAGTTCGCTCTTCGTCTACAAAGCGAGTCATGGTCGTAAAGGTCACCATGGCTGCTACGGCATAAAGTACCACAGGAAAGATATTGCCCACTGCTCGAATACTGGATGAAGCATTGCTATACATAAGATAGCCCTGACCACCTGGCATGGTCTGACGATTATAGACCTGATACCTTGGCTCCGCCAAATCGTCCAAGACTTGCTGATGTTTTTCTAATTTTTCCTTTTCTTGGGCTAGTTTTTGTTCAGCCTGCTTTAGTCTATCCTCTTCCTTGCTCAATTCCTGCTTAGCTTGGGTAAGTTGAGCACTAGCCTGCTCTCTCTGAGCTTGAGGAAGCAAGGCTAGTTGACTTTCCTGAGCCTGTAAACGAGCTTGAGCAGCTGCTAAACGACGCTTGCCTTCCTGCAAATTAGTCTCAGCCTTGTCAAGGGTCTCTTGCCCCTTATCGAGAGACTCTTGCCCTTCTTTTTTCAAGAGTTGCAGACGTGCCTTGCCATTATCTGACAAAGCTTGTTCAAGGTCTTTCTGATGTTGCTTGGATTTTTCTTCATAAGCTTCTGAAAAAGCATTTAAGCCTGATGAATCTTGATATTTCAAACGAGCTATATTGTAGACTTTCTGATCAAACTGACTAGGTAAAATCACCCCATAGGCTGTCAGAGTCCCACTTCCACTTCCTGCGTAGCCCATATCTCGCTGGGAGAGGATTTCAGCTGAATCTACAAAACCAGTAATGGTATAAGTATGGTCTTTTAAAGAGGAATGACCCTCCTCTTTTTCTTTAAAACTAATCTCCTGTCCCACGCTGAATTGGCCTTGCAAATGAGTGGCCAAGGCGATTTCCTTGTCTGACTGAGGAAGTCGTCCCTCTCTTAGCTGGAAGGTTGAAATTCGCTCTGGTTTGGAGTACAGCCGAATGGCATCCTGCCCATTCTCCATAGTCACATCTGTCAAATAGCCAAACTCAACCTCTGCGCCCTGGGTCTGTTTTAGTTCTTCTTGATCTGTTTGATCCAAGCCATAGTTAGACATGACTGCCAAATCCAAGGTTTTAGCAGTTGTTAAATAAGCATTAGCTGTTGCCTCCATGTTGGGACTGGTTACTTTGAGACCTACTAGGGCTAGAGAGCCCAACATCATCAAGGTCAAGATGGATAAAAAACGCCCCTTTGAGCCTGTGAAGGACTGAATTAAGTCCTTCCAATAGGTTTTTCGCTTGATCATGCTAGTACTCCAAACTGTCGATATCCTGAGGATGCTGGTTGAGAACCACATCCTTGACACTGGCATCGTGCATATGAATCACGCGATCAGCAATGGGAGCCAAAGCTCCATTGTGAGTCACGATAATCACCGTCGCTCCCTTTTGACGAGACATATCTTGGAGGATTTTCAAAACCTGCTTGCCCGTCTGATAATCCAAGGCGCCTGTCGGTTCGTCACAAAGGAGAATTTTAGGATTTTTGGCTACCGCGCGTGCAATGGAGACTCGCTGTTGCTCCCCTCCAGAAAGCTGGGCTGGAAAGTTATTGAGACGATGAGCCAGACCTACATCTGTCAAGACCTGTTCAGGATTCAAGGCATCTGTCACGATTTCTGAAGCCAACTCCACATTTTCCTTAGCAGTCAGATTGGACACTAGATTGTAGAACTGAAAAATAAAACCGACATCATTGCGGCGGTAATTGGTTCTCTGGTGGGAACTATAGCCTGCAATATTGGCACCATCAATCCAGATTTCCCCTTCATCATTGGTATCCATGCCTCCAAGAAGGTTAAGAACCGTTGACTTGCCTGCACCAGATGCACCTAGAATAATAACCAATTCACCCTTTTCAATCTCAAAATTCACATCACGATTGGCCACAATCTCCGTGTCCCCAACCTGATACCGCTTGTAACAGTGTTTCATCTCAATATAAGCCATCAGACCCACCCTCTCTCAAACAAATTACTTCATATTACCATTATAACGCTTTTTCAACTAGTTGGAAACTGCTTACATTCTCAAATCCTTATTAAAAGGCAGTCTCAAACTACTGCCTTCTATCACCTTCTTAAAAATAAAATTGAACCAGATCACCTTCTGCTGTCGCTACTGAAATACAATCTTTCTCTATGCATTTCGCTTTTATTTTTTCTTGATTCACTTCAATCACACTCTTCTCAATATCTGGATAAGAAACTCGCAAATCTCCTCCACTCCTTGATAAAATGGTCAACTGTAAGAGTTTTTTATCCGTCCACCTCATGCTCACTTCAAAATGTCCACGTGCCATTAAGCCTGAAACAGAACCTGTTGACCAAGCATCAGGTAGGGCAGCTAGAGGTACCAGATAAGCTGCATGAGACTGGAGTAACATTTCTGCCATGCCACTAGTAGCACCAAAATTACCATCTATCTGAAAAGGAGGATGGCTACACCAAAGATTTGGCAAGGTGGATGACTTTAACTGCTCTGCTAATAATTTATGGGTTCGATTGCCATCTCCTAGACGCGCCCAAAGATTGATCTTATTGGCCTTGGACCAGCCTGTGCCCCCATCTCCACGATCATTGAGGCTAGCACGCGCCGCATCAAGATAGTCTTGTCCCTTATAGCTAAAAAGATTGCCAGGATAAAGGCCCACCAGATGGGAAGCGTGCCGATGCTGGGCCTCCACTTTCTCATTTTGAAAATGCTGCTCTTCCTCCTCATACCACTCCCTGATTCGACCAGATTGAGTGATTTGAAGAGGATTTAGTAAATCAAATTTTTCCTTGACTTCCGTCAACAAGTCCGCATCCAGCCCCAATTCCTGAGCAGCCTGAATAAAATCATGAAATAACTGCCAAATCAGAGATTGGTCATAAGTATTGCCAATCGAAATCGGCCCATGTTCTGGGGAATAAGATGGAGAGGACACCCAACGTTGCGCCTGCTGATCCTCATGTAAAAAGGCATTCCAAAAGTGTACCGTTTCCCTCAACATGGGATAAATTTTCTCCCTGAGATAGTCTTGGTCCCTGTAAAATGAATAGGCTTCATAAACGGTTTGCATCATCCATGCATTGGCAGCTGGTGACCAACCCCAATAGTAATCCCAACCAGGTGCCGTCCAACCAAAGGGAGTCGCTTGAGTATGAACCAACCAACCATTCTCCTCCCCAGTCTGAGAGATTATTCCTGCATACCTTGCAGCCCCTAGACGACCATAGACACGCAAATCATCGATATAATTGATGACTGGAAAGGCCGTCTCTAGGAGATTGGTAACATAGGCTGGCCAATAATTCATCTGCAAGTTGATATTCAGGTGATAGTCCGAATTCCAAGGAGGATTATCGACCGCATTCCAGACTCCCTGTAGGTTAGCTGGTAGAGCATCTGGGCAGTCTCTAGAAGAACTAATCAATAAATACCGCCCATACTGGAAGAACAATTCCTCCAAAGCCTGCCCCGCTTGTGGCTTATAATTTTTTAACAAATCATCTGTAGTGGATGCGTCAATATCAGCTTCCAAATCCAATTGAACACGCTGAAATAAAGCTTGGTAGTCCTCAATATGCCTTGATTTCAATTGGGCATAGCCCTTTTCTTTAGCTGTGTCCACCAAGTCCTTTACTTGCTGCTCTAAATCTAGTTTCTTGCGATAATTACTAGCAGGATTTTGGGCAAAATCTGTCTTAGCCGCCAAGAAAAGATTGGCATAACTGGCTCCTGATATCTGAACCTTATCCGACCAGACTCTAATGTCTCCATCCGTTTCCCAAACTAGATAACTAGCAAACCGCAGATCATTATCCTTAACCCGCCCCTTCATCAAGATATGAGAATCAGTTATATTCAGCTGGCACTCTTTGTAATCAGATTTTTCCTGTTCATACTTTCCATCAGAAGCCAAATCACAGGTCAAGGATAGTTCCATAGTAAAATCTAGACTTTCCAACCCTTCCTTAGTAAAACGCTGAACCAAGAGATCATCTGGAAAACTGGCAAAGGCTTCACGTTCAAATCTCGTTCCCTTATAGGCATAAGAAGTCGTCGCCAGTGCCTTACTGATATTCAGCTGTCTCTGGTAATCCGTCACCTGAGACAAAGTCGTGCCTTGCTGGCTGAACTCAATGAAAATATCTCCAAAGGACAGATAGGTCCCATATTGACTCGTTTGGGGCCCAACTAGGTGCTGTTCTGCCAGTTCTTTTGCCCGATTGTAATCTCTCTTTTCCAAAGCCTGCCGAATTTCAGCTAAAAAACTATACTGGTCCTGAAGATTTCCACCCTGATAATCTGAACTATCAGGAAGTGGACCACCAGACCAAAGACTTTTTTCATTGAATTGAATCCGTTCAGCCCCTATAAGCCCAAATACTTTAGCACCTAAAGAACCATTGCCAATCGGTAAAGACTCTTCTTCCCACCCCTTGTAAGTGGTTGAAGCTGGTTGCTTGTAGGTCAGCACATAATCTTGTTTTTTATTCCTTATCATACTACCATACTAACATAAAAAGCCTAGAAATCAATTCTAGACTTACAATTTTTTATTTTCCAAGGTAGTATTCAGAAACTACGTTCAATTTTTCGTCGAATTCGAATACCAATGGTGGGAAGTTAGGGATTTCCACGTCCATGATCTCGTCATCTGACAAACCTTTGATGTGTTTTACAAGGGCACGGATTGAGTTACCGTGAGCTCCTACGAATACGTTTTTACCATCTTTAAGAGCTGGAGCGATTTTATCTTCCCAGAATGGAAGAGCACGTTCCAAAGTCACTTTCAAGTTTTCAGCATCTGGGATAACTGAGTCGTCAAGTGAAGCATAACGACGGTCTGTGTGAGCTGAGTGCTCATCATCACGATCCATGTTTGGAGGCAATACATCGTATGAACGACGCCAGATGTGAACTTGCTCATCACCAAATTGTTCAGCAGCTTCAGCTTTGTTTTTACCAGTCAAACCACCGTAGTGACGTTCGTTCAAGCGCCATGATTTTTCAACTGGAACCCACAATTGGTCAGAAGCTTCAAGAGCCAAGTTAGTTGTTTTGATAGCACGTTTCAATACTGAAGTATAAGCTTGGTCAAATTCGATACCAGCTTCTTTGATCAATTTACCAGCGTCAATCGCTTGTTGTGTACCTTTTTCAGACAAATCAACATCAGCCCAACCAGTGAAAAGGTTAGCTTTGTTCCATTCAGACTCACCGTGGCGAGCAAAAACCAATTTTACCATTAGATGGATTCTCCTTTAAATTTTCCGAGGTTGCCCCTCGTTTATCTATTCTATTTTACACAATTTTTCACAAAAAAGCTAGTCAAAACCAAAAAGGAAAGAGTTTCACACATGAAGAAACGAAACCTATCTTCATGTGCTACCCTAATTAGTAAATTTATTTTCCTCATCAAATATTGAAGTTCTAAAATCATCAGTTTGATCTAGATAAGCTTTGAAAATAGCTTTTTTAAGTTTGTAAACTTTACTACTTTCTTTTGGATATAATATTGAAGCATAATTAGTAGCATCTTCTTGCACCGCTTTTTCAATCAATGTTTTTAACTTACTAATATTATCAATAGTTACCGTCTCTTGACGTCTCCAATTAGTTGGATCTATAAAGTTAATATTTGTTAATTTATTAAATTTACTTTCTCGTTCTTTATACATTGCTTTTTTAAAATCAGCCCAAGATGAATACTGGTTATTAAATATCTTATTAAGCACTAATTTATCAGTTACCAATCCTACTTCTTTACCGTATGAATTAATTTTACTTCCATTAGCTTTCGCTTCATTTTCATATTGGTTAGAAATATATGGTACCATACCTTCTTTATATCCTTTTGCAGCTAATAGTTCAAATGCCATACGACGAGCCATTAAATCACCCGGAGTCCCTTTATCACTACTTAAGGCAGAATATATTGGCGAGAAAAGATTGATTGTGTAGTATCCATTTCGTTTATACTCACCTTCATCAATATACCCTCTTCTTGTGATTATATCGTTTTCTATTAAACTATTGAAAGAAGTTAATTTATTAAGCTCATCTAGTTTTAATCTACGAACAACATTTGTTGCGTAAACCTCATTTCCATCAGGATCAGGTTTAAATTTATTCTCAACTTTTCTCAACAGATCATATTTTTGATTGCTATCTAACTTAGCTACTGCTTCTCCTTCTAACATCTCAAGTGTATAAACTAAATCAAATAAATTGTGCATATATTTACGTAAATCTTCTGCATTATTAAATCGTTGAGTTGGATCTTTTACTTGTAGTCTATCAGCATTTTCCGCTTCATTATATTTCAACACAGAGTTTATCGTGATTGTTGCATCATTTGGATGATCAGGAGCTTGCAATAATCCTTTTGCATAAAACTCTGGTCCAAGCCCATTTCTTCTTCCATATCCTCCAAGATAAATCTCTCTATCAGAATTATGTGTCATTTCATGAGTATATGTTACCGCACCAGATTTATCAAGCATACGATAAGCCATATAGTAGAACGCATCTCCCGTAGCATATGCTCCGTGTCCATTATGAACAACATTATTCCCCGCAGGACCGAAGAAATGTTTTATTGCTGGATGATCAGTTTCAAAATCTGCTTGACTAGTATTTTTATCTTTATCATTACCAAATCTAAAAGAATCATATACCAAAATACTTCTAAACAATTTATCTTTTTCTTTCGTATCTAGTATTTTGTACCAATAATCATAATGATCTCTAAATCGTTTAGCCGCTTCTTGTGCATTATCTTCTACAAATTTGTTTAATTTTTCTCCCTCAGGATATTCAGAACTTCTATATCTATCATAAGCACCAAATCCTATAGTTGAAATATTGGCAATCATAAATATCATTTTTTCTTCTGGTAAAGTTAATAACGGTAAGACCATACTTTGATATTTCCATGATGGACTAGTTAATCTATCATAGACACCTATAGAATACTTAGTTCCTTGTTCTGATTGTTTTTTACTTACCTCTTCAATTGTAGATTTTTCTTCTACAATATGTGCTTTAGTTTGAGTTTTAAACCACTCATTGTTAGAAGTTTTTGGTAAGAATACTTTTCTATATCCTTCTAATGCTTTAAATAAACTTTCAGTTCCATAATTTTTAGATAATAATACATTGTAAGTAATTACATTATTTTTCGCTAGTAAATTGTTAAAGCCAGATTTACCTAATTCAATAACATTATCTAGAGCTGAACTATTTGATTTACCAAAGAAATCTAAATGATATAATACTAAATCTTTTGCACTTGCATTATCATATTTAAAATTATACCAGCGTTCAAGATATGTTAAACCTAGAAGTAACGCCTCTTTATTTTTCTTGATTTTCTCGATTACATAATTATCAATTATCGAATTACTATTCTCAGCGATTGCTGCATCTGCTGACAGAAGTTTCGCTAAACTATCACCTATAGCTTCTTTTGTTTTTTCAAATTGTTCATCTAGATATAATTCTGTTAAACTGATATCCTTAGAAATATCTAATACTTTTCTAATTGCATCTGATTTATATTCTACTTTATTTAATTCTGGTAATACTTCATCTAAAATATTTTTATTATTACGAAGTAATGTATTAGGTGTGTAAATTAATTTTGTACCGTTCACACCATACTCTGCTACATTTGAAAAATCACTTTGGTATTGTACATTTACCGTTTCAGATGTATTATCTGCGTAATATAGTAATAGTTTATTTATACTAGATTTATTTCCATTAATATCACTAATTACTTCTTTATCTTTCATAGGCACTACTGACAATAATTGTTTATTGTAAAGATTACTATTAGTATCTACTAAATTCCCGTACTTAACTATTGTTTCTCTATTATAGAATGGTAATAGTTTTTCTATATTTTTATAAACTTGTTCTTTTGATGAATCAGCATTTTCAAGATTTCTATAGTCAGTTACATATCTAGATGAGAAGTTGAATTCTTCAATCTTAGTATTTTTCTTAGTAACAAGTGCAGCTTTTTTCTCAAGAACTTTATTATTTTCTAATATAGTACCTCTTTGTTTTTCTGAATCTCTACTTAATACTTCATCATCTACTTGCTCTACATTAACTACCTTATTATTTTTATTACTGTATGTGTCTATTGCTTTTATACCTGTAAAATCATACCCCGTAATAGCATTACCGTTCGTAACATTAACGTCACTTAATACGTTTGTAAGATTACCAGAGTTACTTAGTTCTGAAGTATCCCTATCCCAAAGATACCCAGCTATTCCTCCAACATAACCGAAATGTTTTACATTATTAAGATTTCCTTCAGCATAACTATTTCTAATTGTTGCTTTTTTATCTACAGCTCCCGCTATACCACCAACAACCTGGTCTCCTGTATTAGCATTTGTCGCCATATCAATAGAAGAAATTGATTTATCTATTGAAGCACTAGCTCCTGAAAGTTTTCCTACTAAACCACCTATTTGATAAGTAGCTCTTGTATCATAAGTATTAGTTATTCTTCCAGTAAAACTACTATTAGAAATTGTAGAGTTAGTTACTTGTGAAGCTAATCCACCAATGCTACGTTCACCAGCAATTACACCAGATGAGTGAACATTAGTAATGTTAGTACCATTTTTCGCTTCTTTAGCTATTGTAGCAGAGTGATCTTTTGCAGAAATATTTACATCTTTTATTGAAATATCTTTTACTGTAGCACGGTTTAAAGTTCTAAATAATGGTTTTTTCAAGTTATATATAGCATAATACTTACCTTTGTTTTCACCTATTAAATTACCACTAAACTCTTTATCAATATAACTTTCTTGACCATCTTGAAGTTCTACTTCACGAGCATCCATAGTTGCCCCTAAACGAAACTCTCCAGAAGGATTACTATTCATAGCATCTACTAGATTTTTAAACGATGTATAAACTCCATTTTCACTTCTCACCATCTTAGGTAGGTAGTAAGTGTAATTGTCTAAAGTACTATTGTTTTCGTGTTGAATTAAATCGTTAGCTTGTCCTACAATTTTGTAAACATCTTGATTATCTTTTCTAACACTCTCAATACTCTTAACTGGCAACATAACATCTTTAAAGTTCTCTGATTTTATTTTCATAAAGTAATCAGTTGGAGTAGTTGGAACACTCGCAAGTGAAGTTACATGTCGATATTTATTATTTTCTACTGTAAACAATTCCACATTTGAAATATTTCTAAGTTCTAGTTTCTTGTCGACTTGTTTTTCTTCTGCTTTTGGTGCTGATTCTTCTTTTCCTGTAGATGTTCCTTCTGTTGACGCTGTTGGGTCTGATCCTACTTGTACAGCTGGTTCATCACCCTGTGGTTTTTCTGAATCTGAATTAGATGATTCTGAGTTTTCGTTCACAGTCGAAGCTTCAGTATTTTGTGAATTTGTTTCTTCTTTATTGCCTTCTGTTACTGAAGGTGATGACTCTGAATTACCTGAATCATTTGTAGCATCTACAGATGGAATAGTTGAAGTTTCTGACGTTGGTTCGGATTTATTTTCTTCTCCAGCTGGTTGTGTAGCTGGTGCCCCACCTTCAGAGACAGTTTCTGAAGCCGGCTGTTCTTCTGTAACTGTTGTATCCCCTGCAGATGAATCTTCTTCTTTCGACTCTGATTCTGATGGTACTTCTGAAGCTGGGGTTGCCGCCTCTGGCTCTTCCGCTTTTGGTGCTGTTGCTGTTTCCGTAGTTGCAATTTCTTCAGCTTCCGATGTTGAATCTGTTTCTGCTTCTACAGCTGGCTGCGTAGCTGTTGACTCCCCTTCAGAAGCAGTTGATGAAGATTCAGTTGAAGAAACTGAATCCTCCGCTTTACCTTCTTCTCCTGATTCTTTTGGTGCTGGGGTTGCTTCTGCTATTATTCCTGGTTCTTCAGCTTCTTCCGTTGCTTCGGCTTTACCTTCTTCTCCTGCTGGTGTTGATTCCACAGTTGCAGATGTTCCTGGTTCTGCTGACTCTTCTGCTTTTGCTTCTTTTTCTGTTGCTTCTGGTGTTGTTACCGCTTCTTCTTTAGACTCAGCTGACGGTGTATTTGTTGCGCTATCTTGTTTTCCTGTCTCCTCAACAGAGGTTTCTTCTGCATTGCCTACTTCACTTGAAGTTGTAGCCTCTGTAGCTGCTTCTGTTGAAGCTGGGGTTTCTGGTTTTGATGGTGCTGGAGTTTCTTCTGCTGGTTGACTTTGTTCTCCTGAAGTTGTAGCCTCTGCCACTGGTGCTTCTGAAACTTCTGCTTTTGGTGTTGTTCCTGAAGCTTCTTCTGTTGAACCTAGAGTCGCTTCTGAACTTCCTTCCGCTGCTGGTGCACCTGTTGTAGCTACTTCTGAACCTGTTCCTGCTTCTTCAGTTTCTTTTACTTCATTTCCTGCTGTTGTTCCTGCTTCTTTTGGAGCTGGTTTCGCTGCCTCGGACTCTGTTACTTTTGGTTCCGGTGCTTCTGTTGCACCTGGTTGTTCTTCTTTATTTTCTGGAGTTGTAGGTGCTTCTGTTTTTGGTTCAGCCAATTCTGCTGACTCTGTTCCTGTTTCTCCTTCTGAAACTGTTCCTTCAGGTGTATCTTCTTTTGGAGTTGTAGGTGCTTCTGTTCCTGATTCTTCAGTTTCTTTTCCTGTTACTCCTGGAGTTACTTCTGAAGCCCCTTCTGTTCTTCCTGAAGCTCCATTTGCCACTAATTCTGTTGAATCTGGTGCTGATTCTGCTGTTCCTGTAAATGTTCCTTCAGGTGTTGATTCTGCTTCTTTAGGCTCAGCTGGTTTTTCTACCTCTGGCGCTGATTCTGTTGGTGCTGGAGACACTGGTTTTTCTACTTTTGGCGTTGTTACAGTTGGCTCTTCTGCTTTTGGTGCTACTGGAGCTTCTGTTTCTTCTTTAACTTCTGGGCTTGTCTCTGCTGATGCTTCTGAGGCAGGCTCTTCACCTGATTCTTCCGCTCTTTCCACTACTGGTGCTGATACAGGCTGATAGACTGGGCTATAGTTCACAGTCATTTTTTCAACTTTCTCAGTGACATCTGTTAATTCAAAGGTAACAGCTTTTGTTTCCTGATCTTTCTTGAGCAAGACTTCGTAAGTGCGAACTTCGCCACTGGCACCACTTTCTTTGATGACAATCTTGTGTTTTGTGACTGTATCTGAAACCGTTTCAGCTTCGGTAAAGTACAATTCATTGTGTGGTAAGAATAAATTCTTGCCTGAAGCTTGATTCATTTCTTGGAGTACATCTACCGGGATATTGCTTGCTTCGCTGATAACACTTAATGTATCTCCCCACTTAATGACATACTTAAATAAATCACCTTCTTTTTGAAGGTCAGCTTTCACTTCCTCAACTGTTCTGGCTACCCAGACACCATCTTGTTCACTGGCTGACACAGTTGGAGCTAAAAAGCCCAGACCTAGCAAAATCACACCTGTCGCAACAATTGCACCAGTTCTCAATTTTCTAAAGCCACGGAGGGACAAGCTTCCTCTAACATTTGTTTGTCTCATAATGTTTATTTTTCCTCACTAGTTTAAGAAATCGCAAGAAAAATAATCTTGCGATTTTAGCATACTTACTTTCTCCTAGTATTAGCAAAACCAATTCTCATTA
Organism: Streptococcus sp. 1559; assembly: GCF_013276735.1. NCBI lineage: Bacteria > Bacillati > Bacillota > Bacilli > Lactobacillales > Streptococcaceae > Streptococcus > Streptococcus sp. 1559. The sequence continues at coordinate 9,035 of NZ_VMLO01000077.1, read as the reverse complement.
AACTTTAGCATCTCACAAGAGAGATTATAAACTTGGAATAACTGATTTTTATATACTAGACGCATAGAGACTTTTCAACCTTACTTCTCTTCAAATCCTTCTGCGACAGCGTCCGCAAAGTTTTCTTCTACGATGCTTGCACAGTGGTCACAGATGACTGCCTGGTAGCTACGTTCTGCTGTTGTTGGGTCGATACGACGGCAACGGTCACATACTTCACCTGCAGCGCGTTCAACTGTAAAGGCTACATCTTCGAAGCTAACCGCAGCTTCTGGAGCTGGTCCTTCTGCGATGGTCAAGTCTGACACGATCAAAAGTTGTGCTACATTGCTGTTTACTGCTTCGAGTAAAGTTTTCACAACTTCATTTGGGTAAACTGTCAAGTGTGCTTCGAGTGATTTACCGATTACTTTTGCATTACGAGCCTCTTCCAAGGCTTTTTGAGCTTGTCCACGGAAGTCCATGAAGGCAGCCCAGGTATCCAAGATTTCTTCTTGATTAGCAAAAGTTTCTGCTTCTGGCAATTCTGACAATTGAACAAAGTCTTCTGTTTCAAACTCAAGATATGACCAGATTTCCTCTGCTGTGTGAGGAAGGATTGGTGTCAAGAGTTTGGTGATTTTCACAAGAATGTCATAGAAGACAGTCTGCATTTGACGGCGTTCCAATGATTTGGCACCTTCGATGTAAACAACGTCTTTAGCAAAATCAAGGTAGAAGGCTGACAAGTCAACGTTGATAAAGTTCACCAAGGCCTTGTAGATTGTCAAGAATTCAAAGTTTGCGTAAGCGTCACGAATGGTCTTGACAAGCTGGTTAAAGCGAATAGTCATGTACTTATCAACTGAACGTAGTTCTTCATAAGCTACTGAATCTTGAGCTGGGTTAAAGTCAGAAGTATTGGCAATCAAGAAACGAAGGGTGTTACGGATCTTACGGTAAGTTTCAGAGACTTGGCTCAAGATATCCATAGAGATACGCACGTCGTTGCTTGAATCCACACTTGTTACCCAAAGACGCAAGATTTCAGCACCAAATTGTTTTTCAACATCACTTGGAGCAATGGTATTTCCAAGAGATTTAGACATCTTCTCACCTTTACCATCAAGGGCAAATCCTTGTGACAGAATTTGTTTGTAAGGTGCTACACCATGGTTGGCAACAGATGTGATGAGTGATGAGTTGAACCAACCGCGGTATTGGTCAGAACCTTCTAGGTAAAGGTCTGCTGGGTAAGTCAACTCAGGACGGTTTACTACAACTCCATTCCATGATGAACCTGAGTCAAACCAAACGTCCATGATATCTGTTTCTTTTTTGAACTCGCCATTTGGTGAACCTGGATGAGTAAATCCTTCTGGTAAGAGGTCTTTGGCATTACGTTCCCACCAAATGCTTGAACCATGTTCTTCAAAAAGTTGAGCTACGTGTTCAATAGTTTCAGCTGTCATGATAGCTGTACCATCTTCAGCGTAGAAGATAGGAAGTGGAACACCCCAAGCACGTTGACGAGAGATAACCCAGTCACCACGGTCACGAATCATGTTGTAAAGACGAACTTTACCCCATTCTGAGTGGAATTTCACTTTTTCAATTTCATCCAAGATTTCTTGGCGGAATTTAGAAACTGAGGCAAACCACTGTGGAACTGCACGCCAGATGATTGGTTTTTTCGTACGCCAGTCAAATGGGTATGAGTGAGAGATTTCTTCTTGGGCAAGAAGGAGGTTACCAAGTTTTTCAATAACAGTTGGAACTACCTTTTCATAGAATTGACCTTCAAACTCAGCACCAGCATTAGCCATCATGATACCACGCTCGTCAACAGTCACTGCGACTTCAAGACCATTAGCAATACCAACATTGTAGTCGTCCTCACCAAAACCAGGGGCTGTATGGACAATACCAGTACCAGAGTCAGTGGTAACGTGATCACCAAGGATAACCAACTCATCTACAGCTGTATCCCATGGGTGTTCTGTTACGATGTGGTTCAATTCTTGACCACGGTAAGTTGCCAACACTTGAACATCAGCCCAATCAAATTTCTCAGACAAGCTAGTCAACAATTCTGCAGCAACGACAAACTTACGAGTTTCACCAGCAGGTTGAACCAAAACGTAATCAATATCTGCACCAACAGTCAAACCACGAGAAGCTGTGATGGTGAATGGAGTTGTTGTCCAGACTACGATATAAGTATCTGTATCTAGAACACCTTTTCCGTCTTTTACCTTGTTGGCATAGTAAAGAGAAGTTGAAACCAAGTCATGGTATTCAATCTCTGCTTCAGCAAGGGCAGACTCAGATGACCAAGACCAGTAAACTGGCTTGGCACCACGGTAGATATATCCTTTATTAGCCATCTCACCAAATACACGGATTTGGGCTGCTTCATAATCAGGAGTCAAAGTCACATATGGATTTTCCCAGTCACCAGAAACCCCCAAACGTTTAAAGTCTTCACGCTGTTTATCGACTTGAGAAAGAGCGTATTCACGGCAAAGTTTCAAGTACTCAACCAAGTCCATTTCTTTACGTTTGACACCTTGTTTTGCCAAAACTTGCTCGATTGGCAGACCATGAGTATCCCAACCTGGGATAAATGGTGCGTAAAAACCTGACATTGATTTTGAACGAACAATGATATCTTTTGAAATCTTGTTCATAGCGTGTCCAACGTGGATATTTCCGTTCGCGTATGGAGGACCATCATGCAAGGTGAAATGAGGTTTTCCTTGGTTCAATTCTTGACGACGTTGGTAAAGTTTTGCATCTTCCCATTCCTTTTGCCAAACTGGCTCTTTGGTAGGAAGGCCTGCACGCATTGGGAAAGCTGTTTTCCCAAGATTAAGGGTATCTTTGAGTTTCATGGTATCTCCTTTATAAATAATAACAAATTAAAAACCACGACTGCCAAAAAGGACGAAAATCGTGGTACCACCTTTATTCGGAAAAAGATTTAGTCTTTCTCCCTCTTATCCCGTAACGTGGGGAACGTCAAATCTTACTAGCTTCAGACTTGAGTTTTTGAGAGGATAATCTTATCAATAGGGAATGCAGGACTCACACCATCTCCTGCTCGCTGGAAATATAAGGATAAGATATTGTTCTCAGAATATTTCTTATAAAATTGTAACGGATTCTTGCGGTGCTTCAAATCCTGGTGCTGAATCAAACGTTTCTGTAGCTGGTGTTGGAGCCGAAGGATGTACTGGAGCTACTTCTGGTTCTTCGTACATTGGACCAACTGGATGAGCAGGCTCTTCTTCAATTTGAGGACTCACTACAGGAGTTGGATTTTCCACTTCCTGTTTAGCCTGAGCTTCAAATTCAGCCAATTCTTTATTGGCTGCCTCAATACGAGCTTGTAACTCTGCCATTTCTGCCTGAGAGAATTGACGTGTCATATCAATTGGTTCTTCCTCAATTGGAGCTGGAATCGGTTCTCCAAGCACTTCACTAACCACTTCTTTAAAAGCTTCATCACTTGTTTGAAGATAAGTAGCTGTTGGACGGAGAATATCTTCCCAATCTGAAGACTCAACAATAGCCAACTGACTCTCAATTGTAGATTTGAGGCGTTGGTGGAAGACACGGCTCTTGTTCTTCAATTCTTCGGTTTCAACAGCAACTTTCTTAGCATTGTCTGTTGCTTGACGAAGAATCTCGTTTGCCTTATATTTAGCTTCTTCCAACAAGCGTTGCGCATCCTGCTCTGCTTGATGAATGATATTGTTTGAACGTTCATGCGCCGCCTGTTTCACTCGCTCAGCTGTGTCTTGGGCAATCAATACAGACTGGCTCAATGAATCTTTCATTTCGTCAAAGTAAGACAAACGCTCTTCTAAACTCTTAATACGCAAATCTTTATCATGATTCGCACGAACAAGATCTTCGTAATCACGAACCACAATATCTAAAAATTCATCGACTTCTTCTGGATCAAAACCTCTGAATCTAGTTCCAAAGGTTTTGTCCTTTATTTCTAATGATGTAATTGGCATTCTATTCCTCACTTACTTAATAATAACTGGACGGTTATTTTTTTCTTCTCTTTTTTTGTTTGTCCCTTATCTTGAAGCAATCTCAAGCGACCAAATTTTCTCACACTAATCAAGTCTCCAACTTGAACAGTGTAATCTGATTTGTCTACCACATGATAATTTACTTGGACAAGTTTCTTTTCAATCAACTGGTTTGCTTGATTCCTAGATAGTTTCAAAACATTTGATAAAAGAACATCTAATCTAAAACTAGACACACATAAATCCAGCTCTCGATACTGTTCTAGCTTATCTATTTTCTCGGTGAAAGGACGTTCCTCCAGCGAAACAGGTATACGGCCAATTTTCTTTAATCCATCTTGAAAGAGAAGAAGAAACTGCTGATTAATCATAATCTGCGCCCGTTCTTCATCTACTAGGATATCTCCAAAAAGTTTCCGTTCAATCCCTAATTGATTGATGACTGTCCCTAAAATCTTAGCATGCGTTAAGTGTTCAAATTTATTGGAATACACAATTTCCTGGAGAGATATTTCAAAATCTGAAAACTCTGGCTGGAAATAATCTGGGTATAATAAAACTCGAACATACTCACTCAAGACAAATTCCCCACTACTGCTACAAGCAAGACCATAGGTTTTGGCCAAAATCTTTAATAGCTTCTCCTGATGAGGATTGATAAAAGGAGTTAAAAAAGGAGCATAGCTATCTTCTACCTTCTTTATCCATTCCATTCCCTTGTCAAGAAATGGACGATCTTCTATGGAGAAATGCTGGTAAATCCCTTTATTCATCCTATCATCGCCAGAAAACGGACTAGGTTTTCTCCTAAAAATCGAATCAAAACAATCGCAACCCAAACAGATAAATCAAGACCTGCTATCTGTAAAGGCAGGCGTTGCAAAGGAGCAAGCACTGGTTTGACCAATGCTACAATCCAACGACCCAAACTTGATTCGTAGGCGCCTGGAAACCAAGACATGACAGCAAAGGCTACCAAAATCAGGGAGTAAATATCCACTGCATTATAAATCAGACGAATTAAAAAAATCATTATCGTACTCTATTTCGCTTCATATCAAAGCCAAACTCACCATTTTGTTCTTCATCTGGTAAACGAATATCTTCTACATTCACAATAACATTCACTGGTGTTAACAGATACATAGTAGATGCTACCTTTTTCAGATTTCCAGCTAAAACATGACAAGCTCCATCCAAATAGTCCAAACAACGACGGGCCTGTACCTCTGTCATATACTGAAAATCAATTAAAATACTTTCGTTTCCTGCCAATAAATCAACAATTTCTGTTGCATCTTCATATTTTCTAGGATAACGAACATCTATAATTACCTTATCCGTTGCACGCTGGCTCTGATTTGCCAATTCCTGTTGTCGTGCATGCAGTCTGGTGATATTGCTATCTTTTGCACCAGCAGACTGTGAAGGTGGATTCATTGGGAGAGCCGGTTCCTGTGAAGAATTTACTGGAGTAAACACAGGTTCATTTCCTTTTTCATAAGGAACCGTTGAATCCTCATCCTCCGTAAAATAATCTATAAATCTATCGAATCTATCTTTTAAAGACATGGTTCTCTCCTACTTAAAAAATGCTGTACCTATACGAACAAAGGTGGAACCGAATTGAATCGCTTCTTTATAATCACGACTCATTCCCATACTTAACTCGGTCATAGGCATATTTGGAATTTGTTTTTCTTGGATCTCTCTTTGTAAATCTTGGGTCGCCTTGAAAATTTCTTTCAACTGCTCACTGCTAGCCTCAAAAGGTGCCATCGTCATTAAACCAACATATTCAATCTTATCTAGTTTGGCTAACTCTGGCAAGACTTCCAGCAGTTCCTCTCTCGAAAAACCGTGCTTGCTTTCTTCTTTAGAAATATTTACCTGAAGGAAACACTTGATGACTCGGTCACTTCTTTTTTGTATTTCCTCTGCTAGCTTGACTGAATCCAAAGCATGGAAATAATCAACGTATTGAATGACATCTTTCACCTTACGTCTTTGCAAGGTACCAATCAAATGCCAAGTCACATCTCGATCTTTTAAAGCTTCATATTTCTCCAGAAACTTATCGACACGATTTTCACCGATATGATGAACACCTAGCGGAAGCAAGGCTTCCGCTGTCGGTACATCTACATACTTGGTAACTGCAATGACAGAGACTGAACCACTCTCTCGATGAGCATTCAGACTCGCCTCTGCGACTTCTCGAAAAACAAGTTCTGTATTTTTTTTTACATTCATTTACTTAACGATTTTTGAAAAATGGAGGTGTATCCAATTCATCTTCATCTTGTGATGTTGGGGCTTCAAAGCGTTCAACTGGAGAAACGACTGAATCTGTTGTACGAACAATCGATTCACGGCGAAGATCCCAATCACCAAAAGCAGATGCTTGAGTTGGTTCCAAACGACGTGGATTTTGTTTTGGCAATTCAGCTGTTTCTGCCATATCAAAATGACGATCAAAGCCATGTGAATGAGCTGGTTTCACTGTCTCACGGTAGTTAGTAGTAGGTCTAGCTTGTGGAGCCACAACCTTTTCTACGCGGTCTTGACGAACACCTGTTGCGACAACTGTTACACGAATTTCATCACGCATACTTTCATCAATTGAAGTACCGAGCCAGATGTTCACTCCTTGACCTGCTGCTTGATTCACAATTTGTGAAGCCTCTTCTGCCTCAATCAAGGTTAAGTCGAGACCACCAGTTACGTTGACAATCACATCTTCTGCTCCATCAATTGTTGTTTCAAGAAGTGGAGAATAAATTGCCTTACGTGCTGCTTCTACCACACGTTCTTCTCCACTACCGATACCAATACCCATAAGAGCATTCCCTTTATTTGCCATAACTGTTTTCACATCGGCAAAGTCAAGGTTAATCAATCCTGGATTGGTAATCAAATCGGTAATTCCTTGAACACCTTGGCGAAGAACGTTATCCGCTTCGCTAAGAGCCTCCAAAAGTGGTGTTTTTTTATCAACAATTTCAAGCAAGTTGTTGTTTGAAATAATCAATAGAGTATCTACATGCTCACGTAGTTGGTTGATTCCTTCAACAGCAAATTGTCCACGTTTGCTTCCTTCAAAACCGAAAGGACGTGTTACAACACCAACTGTAAGAGCACCTAAATCTTTGGCGATACGAGCAATAACAGGAGCAGCTCCAGTTCCAGAACCTCCTCCCATACCAGCAGTGATGAAGACCATATCTGCACCACTGATAGCTTCCGTCAGTGTTTCTTCGCTTTCTTCAGCAGCTTTACGACCAACCTCAGGTTGACCTCCTGCACCCAAACCGCGAGTCAATTTAGGGCCTAACTGAATAACAGTCTCAGCTTTTGTACTACTCAATGCTTGTACATCTGTGTTTGCTGCGATAAATTCTACGCCTGTAACACCTTCGTCGACCATACGGTTGATGGCATTGCCACCACCTCCACCGACACCAATTACTTTAATCACTGCACCTTGAGCAGCAGCTGTATCAAATGAAAATGTCATAATTTATTTTTCCTCTTTATTCGTCAAACATGCTTCCGATCAAGCCACGGAAACGATCTGCTAATTTTGGTTTATTTTGTGAAGCTTGTTGGAAATCCGCCATTGGTTCTGTAGGAGTCACCGGCTCTACTTCTGGAGCAGGAGCTGGTTGAACAGGCGTTGATTGTACAAACTGAGCTGTTTTCTGAATCATTCCTCCAAAACTAATTGGTTGATGAGTCAGAGCAACTTCACCCTTGACTGCTCTTTGAGCCAAAAGATTGACTTCTGTCAATTGTCCAGCAAATTCTGATAAACTAATCACATGCGCAAAGGCCGGATTACGAATACCAACTTGGTTTGGAACATAGAGTTTGACACGGACACCAAATACTTCCTGAGCAAGCTCAACCATACCTGGTAAAATGGCATTCCCACCGATCAAGACAATGCCACCAGGGAGCTCCAATAGACGTCTTCTATCTAATTCTTGCTTGATTTGCTCAAGGATGTGCTTAATTCGTGCAGAAATGATTTCTGACAAGTAGGCTTCCGTCACTTCGACTGCTTCTACTTCTCCAATAACTTCTACTTGGAAGGTTTCTTTGCTTGCAAGAGGCGGATAGGCTTCCCCGTAATTCAGTTTCAAGCCTTCTGCTAATTTGCGAGAGGTTTTCAAAACCTTGGAGATATCTTTAGTTACATAATCTCCACCTTCTTGGAGAATATGTGTGAATTGGAGTTCTTGGTTACGGATTGTAGCGACAGTCGTTTGACCTGCCCCCATATCAATCACTGTAGCACCAAATTCACGTTCACCTTCGTTCAAAACTGATTGAACCATTGCTAGTGGTGAAATGATAACATTTTCAACCTGGACACCTGCACGTTCAACTGTCTTACGCAAATTGTGCAAGATAGTACGAGGGCCTGTATAAAGCAAGCCACGCATTTCAAGGCGAACCCCCATCATGCCACGTGGGTCACGAATCCCTTGGAAACCATCCACAATAAATTCTTCAGGAATAAAGGTAATGACTTCACGGTCAGGTGTCATACTCTTTGTCAAAGCTGATTTGACAACATTTTCAACATCTTGATCCGTAATTTCCTTGGTATCAGATGTTACTGGAATCATCCCTTGAGTTGGTTCTACCTGCAAAAGATTACCAGGCAAGCCGACATTCACTGATTTAATCGAAATGCCTGCCTTTTCTTCCGCTTGGGAAATAGCTGATTTGATAGCAGTTGCTGCTGCATCAATATCAACAATAATTCCATCCTTTACACCTTTACTTTTGGCATTACTCACGCCAATTACATTTAATTCACCATTTCTCTGCTCGGCTACAAGCACCTTGACAGAGCTTGTTCCAATATCTAGACCAGTAAAAAAGCCTTCTCTAGCCATTACATCGCATCCTCTCTATCTTCCAAGTTTCGCACTTCGTATTATTCCATAGCTAAACATAGGCATAGCTATTCACAGAATATTATAACACAAAAAATTT
>NZ_VMLO01000076.1:0-18861 GCF_013276735.1 Streptococcus sp. 1559 | reverse complement strand
AAAGCGCATAGTATCAAGGTTCTATAAAGCCTTGATACTATGCGCTTTTGTGCTTTGACAGTTTTTGTATAGTTTTTGTCCAAGATTTCTAAATCATCTGATTAAATTCCTATTTTTCCCTATCATTGTCCCTGTTTTTTCGAAAATGGAAGGAGTATAATAAATCTATCAATAAAATGATAGGAGGAACTTTATGGGTCATATTTTCTTTTTTCTAAGTGTCTTTTTGGCAGGGATTCTATCCTTCTTTTCTCCTTGTATCTTACCCTTGTTACCAGTCTATGCAGGGGTGTTACTAGATGATAAGGATAGTGCTCAGGCTTCTAGTGGCAAATTTTCCATCTCAGTTGTTAGTTTATTACGAACTCTGGCCTTTATAGCAGGAATTTCCTTTATATTTATTTTGTTGGGCTATGGAGCTGGTTTTTTAGGCGACTTGCTTTATGCTTCTTGGTTCCAATATGTGACGGGTGCGGTTATCATTCTCTTAGGCTTGCACCAGATGGAGATTCTACACTTTAAGGGGCTTTATAAGGAAAAGAGGTTACAACTGCAAGGACAGGGGCAAAATGGTAAGGGCTATAGTCAGGCATTTTTATTGGGCTTGACCTTTAGTTTTGCTTGGACGCCTTGTGTGGGGCCGGTTCTTGGCTCTGTTTTGGCCTTGGCGGCTTCAGGTGGCTCAGGTGCTTGGCAGGGAGCGGGTCTCATGTTGGTGTACACGTTGGGCTTGGCGCTACCATTCTTGCTTCTAGCTCTGACCTCTAGTTATGTTTTGAAACATTTCCGAAAACTTCATCCCTATCTCGGAATCCTCAAAAAAGTGGGTGGTTTTCTCATTATTGTGATGGGACTCTTGGTTCTGTTTGGAAATGCTTCAATTTTAAGTCAATTATTTGAATAAAATGGAAAGGAATATCAATATGAAAAAATGGCAAACATGTGTTCTTGGAGCAGGTTCGCTCCTTTGTTTGACGGCTTGTTCAGGCAAGTCCATGACTAGTGAACACCAAACGAAAGATGAAATGAAGACGGAGCAGACAGCTAGTAAAACAAGCGCAGCTAAAGGGAAAGAGGTGGCTGATTTTGAATTGATGGGAGTAGATGGCAAGACCTACCGCTTGTCTGATTACAAGGGCAAGAAAGTCTATCTCAAATTCTGGGCTTCTTGGTGTTCCATCTGTCTGGCTAGTCTTCCAGATACGGATGAAATTGCTAAAGAAGCTGGCGACGACTATGTGGTCTTGACAGTAGTGTCACCAGGACATAAGGGGGAGCAATCTGAAGCGGACTTTAAGAATTGGTATAAGGGCTTAGATTATAAAAATTTCCCAGTCCTAGTTGACCCCTCAGGCAAACTTTTGGAAACTTATGGTGTTCGTTCCTACCCAACTCAAGCCTTTATAGATGGTGAAGGAAAATTGGTCAAAACGCAACCAGGTTTTATGGAAAAAGATGCGATTTTGCAAACTTTGAAAGAATTAGCCTAGGAGGTGTCCTATGAATGATAAGCTAAAAATCATCTTGTTGATAGGAGTATTTTTCCTAGCCATAACCGGTTTCTATTTTCTATTGATGCGAAATGCAGGGCAGACAGATGCCTCGCAAATTGAGAAAGCGGCAGTCAGCCAAGGAGGAAAAACAGTGAAAAAAACAGAAATTAGTAAAGACGCAGACTTGCACGAAATTTATCTAGCTGGAGGTTGTTTCTGGGGAGTGGAGGAATACTTCTCCCGCGTTCCCGGAGTGACAGATGCCGTATCAGGCTATGCAAATGGTAGAGGGGAAACAACCAAGTACGAATTGATTAACCAAACAGGTCATGCGGAGACTGTTCATGTCACCTATGACGCCAATCAAATTTCTCTCAAGGAAATCCTGCTTCACTATTTCCGCATTATCAATCCAACCAGTAAGAATAAACAAGGAAATGATGTGGGAACCCAGTACCGTACCGGTGTTTACTACACAGATGACAAGGATCTAGAGGTGATTAACCAAGTCTTTGATGAGGTGGCTAAGAAGTACGATCAGCCTCTAGCAGTTGAAAAGGAGAGTCTGCAGAATTTCGTAGTGGCTGAGGATTACCACCAAGACTATCTCAAGAAAAATCCAAATGGCTACTGCCATATCAATGTTAATCAGGCGGCCTATCCTGTCATTGATGCCAGCAAATATTCCAAACCAAGTGATGAAGAATTGAAAAAGACCCTGTCACCTGAGGAGTATGCAGTCACCCAAAAAAATCAAACAGAACGGGCTTTCTCAAACCGCTACTGGGATAAATTTGAATCTGGTATCTATGTGGATGTGGTAACTGGCGAACCTCTCTTTTCATCAAAGGACAAGTTTGAGTCTGGTTGTGGCTGGCCTAGTTTTACCCAACCCATCAGTCCAGATGTTGTCACCTACAAGGAAGATAAGTCCTACAATATGACGCGTATGGAAGTGCGGAGCCGAGTAGGAGATTCTCACCTTGGGCATGTCTTTACGGATGGTCCACAGGACAAGGGCGGCTTACGTTACTGTATCAATAGCCTCTCTATCCGCTTTATTCCCAAAGACCAAATGGAAGAAAAAGGCTACGCTTATTTACTAGATTATGTTGATTAATACTCTTCGAAAATCGCTTTAAACCACGTCAGCGTCGCCTTACCGTGGGTAGGGTTGAGACGGAGCAAAAACTCAATTTGAGGAGAAAATAAAGCAAATTTTCTAACAATAAAACACATAATATCAAGGATTTTTAATACCTGATACTATGCGTTCTCTAATTTAAAAGACTTTTTGCCCAGTCTCTCCATCCACAACCCCAAAGCCGTACTTTGAGCAACCTGTGGCTAGCTTCCTAATTTGCTCTTTGATTTTCATTGAGCATAAGAAGGTTTTCCTAAGCAGTTAGAGGAGAATTTTGCTATACTGATACTAGTAAGTGGTAAAGGAGAGAAGCATGACCTATACAATCTTAATCGTAGAAGATGAATATCTGGTAAGACAAGGTTTGACTAAACTGGTCAATGTAGCAGCCTACGATATGGAAATCATCGGTCAGGCTGAAAATGGAAGGCAGGCTTGGGAATTGATCCAAAAACAGGTGCCAGATATCATTTTAACCGATATCAACATGCCTCAGCTAAATGGCATCCAGTTGGCCAGTCTGGTTCGGGAAACCTATCCTCAGGTGCATCTAGTTTTTTTGACTGGCTACGATGATTTTGATTATGCCTTGTCTGCTGTCAAACTCGGTGTGGATGACTACCTGCTCAAGCCCTTTTCTCGTCAGGATATTGAGGAAATGTTGGGGAAAATCAAACAAAAACTAGACAAGGAAGAGAAGGAAGAGCAGTTACAAGATTTATTGGCCGATAAGTTTGAAGGAAACATGGCCCAGAAAATCCAGTCCCATCTGGCTGATAGCCAGTTTAGTTTAAAGTCTTTGGCCAGTGACTTAGGTTTTAGTCCGACTTATCTGAGTTCCTTGATTAAGAAAGAGTTGGGCTTGCCTTTTCAGGATTATCTGGTGAGAGAACGTGTCAAACAAGCCAAGCTTTTGCTTTTAACTACAAATCTGAAGATTTATGAGATAGCTGAAAAGGTTGGTTTTGAAGATATGAACTACTTTACCCAACGTTTTAAACAGATTGCAGGTGTGACACCTCGTCAGTTTAAGAAGGGAGAAGGCCGATGAAGCGTTCTTCTCTCCTAGTCAGAATGGTTATTTCCATCTTTTTGGTCTTTCTTATTCTCCTAGCTCTGGTCGGGACTTTCTACTATCAATCTAGTTCTTCAGCCATTGAGACCACCATTGAAGGCAATAGCCAAACGACCATCAGCCAGACTAGCCACTTTATTCAGTCTTATATTAAAAAATTAGAAACCACCTCGACCGGTTTGACCCAGCAGACGGATGTCCTAGCCTATGCTGAGAATCCCAGTCAAGATAAGGTCAAGGGAATCCGAGATCTATTTTTGACCATCTTAAAGGCAGACCAGGACTTGAAAGCAGTGGTTTTGGTGACCAAATCTGGTCAGGTCATTTCTACAGATGACAGTGTTCAGATGAAAACTTCTTCAGATATGATGGCTGAGGATTGGTACCAAAAGGCCATTCATCAGGGAGCCATGCCCGTTTTGACTCCAGCTCGTAAATCAGATAGTCAATGGGTCATTTCTGTCACTCAAGAACTTCTTGATGCAAAGGGGGGCAATCTTGGCGTGCTTCGCTTGGATATTTCCTACGAAACTCTGGAAGCCTATCTCAACCAACTCCAGTTGGGGCAGCAGGGCTTTGCTTTCATTATCAATGAAAACCATGAATTTGTCTACCATCCTCAACACACAGTTTATAGTTCGTCTAGCGAAATGGAGGCCATGAAACCCTATATCGAGACAGGTCAGGGCTATACGCTAGATCACCAATCCTACGTCAGTCAGGAAAAGATTGCAGGAACTGATTGGACGGTGCTTGGCGTGTCTTCGCTGGAGAAGTTAGACCAGGTTCGGAGTCAACTCATGTGGACCTTGCTTGGGGCAAGTGTCACATCTCTTCTTGTCTGTCTCTTCTTGGTTTGGTTAAGTCTTAAACGCTGGATTGCTCCTTTAAGGGACTTGAGAGAAACCATGTTGGAAATTGCTTCTGGTGCTCAAAATCTTCGTGCCAAGGAAGTTGGTGCCTATGAACTGAGAGAAGTAACTCGCCAATTTAATGCCATGTTGGATCAGATTGATCAGTTGATGGTAGCTATTCGTAGCCAGGAAGAAACGACCCGTCAGTACCAACTTCAAGCCCTATCAAGCCAGATTAACCCCCATTTCCTCTATAACACTTTGGACACCATCATCTGGATGGCTGAATTTCATGATAGTCAGCGAGTGGTGCAGGTGATCAAGTCCTTGGCGACCTATTTCCGCTTGGCACTCAATCAAGGTAAGGACTTGATTTGCCTGTCTGATGAAATCAATCATGTCCGCCAGTATCTCTTTATCCAGAAACAACGCTATGGAGATAAGCTGGAATACGAGATTGCTGAAAATCCTGCCTTTGATAACCTAGTCTTGCCCAAGTTGGTTTTGCAACCTCTGGTGGAAAATGCTCTTTACCATGGTATCAAGGAGAAGGAAGGTCAGGGACATATTAGAGTTTCTGTTCAGAAACAGGATTCAGGATTGGTCATCCGCATTGAGGATGATGGAGTTGGCTTCCAAGATGCTGGTGATAGTAGTCAAAGTCAACTCAAACGTGGGGGAGTTGGTCTTCAAAATGTCGATCAGCGTCTCAAACTTCATTTTGGAGAACATTACCAGATGAAGATTGATTCTGCACCCGACAAAGGAACGACGGTTGAAATATACATAAATAGAATAGAAACTAGTTAACTCCCAGTCAATTCTGGGAGTTTTATGCGTAATTGGGCAAGCTTTCCAGGTCGTCTATCTTGCTAAAAACAAGAAAAAACGGTATGATAGATAGTGACAAAAGAGGTAGCAGAGATGAACGAGACACAGATTCAAAGAGAAACACGTCAGATAGTGAAAGATGTTTTAGAAAAGGCCAATTTGAAGCAAGGATCTATCTTTGTTTTGGGTCTTTCCTCTAGTGAAGTGATAGGTGGTCAGATTGGCAAGGAATCCAGCCAAGAAATTGGCGAAATCATTGTGAAGACCATCCTAGATCTCCTAGAAGAAAAAAGAATTCATCTAGCTGTTCAAGGCTGTGAGCATGTCAATCGGGTTCTCGTCGTTGAACGTCAGATGGCAGAGCAGTTTGGTCTGGAAATCGTCAGTGTCCTTCCTACTCTCCATGCAGGAGGTTCAGGTCAATTGGCAGCCTTTAAGTTTATGCAAGATCCAGTTGAGGTTGAATTTATCAAGGCTCATGCTGGATTGGATATCGGAGATACTGCAATTGGTATGCATGTCAAGCATGTTCAGGTTCCGATTCGCCCTCTTTTGAGAGAGATTGGTCATGCCCATGTAACGGCGCTGGCTAGTCGTCCAAAATTAATCGGAGGTGCGCGTGCGCACTATCCGCAAGATTCTATCAGAAAGTCGTGAGAATAAATAAAGGAGATGAAAGTGTTTAAAAAAGACCGTTTTTCAATTCGTAAGATTAAGGGAGTTGTAGGTTCTGTATTTCTTGGAAGCCTTTTGATGGCTTCTTCTGTAGTGGACGCAGCCACCTATCACTATGTAGATAAAGAGGTTATTTCACAAGAAGCTAAAGATTTAATCCAGACAGGAAAGCCTGATGGAAATGAACTTGTTTATGGTTTGGTGTATCAAAAAAATCAGCTGCCACAAACAGGGACAGAAGCATCTGTTTTGACAGCTTTTGGTTTGCTGACTGTTGGGAGCTTGCTTTTAATCTACAAGAGAAAGAAAATTGCCAGCGTCTTTCTAGTTGGAGCTATGGGATTGGTAGTCCTTCCTAGTGCAGGAGCTGTAGATCCAGTTGCTACTCTAGCACCGGCTAGTCGAGAGGGTGTTGTTGAAATGGAGGGTTATCGTTATGTTGGTTATCTATCAGGTGACATCCTCAAAACGCTTGGCTTGGACACTGTTTTAGAAGAAGACTCAGCTAAACCTGAAGAGGTAACTGTGGTCGAAGTTGAGAATCCCCAAGTAACAACAAATCAGGAGCAAGATAAGCCAGAAAACCGAGCAGTAGAGACAGAGGAAGCTCCTAAAACAGAAGAAAATCCAAAGGAAGAACAAGAACCTAAATCGGAGGTAAAACCTACTGACGAAACCCTTCCTAAAGTAGAAGAGGGGAAAGAAGATTCAGCAGAACCAGCACCAGTCAAATCGGAAAGTCAACCATCAGACAAACCAGCTGAGGAATCAAAAGTTGCAACTCCAGTAGAACAACCAAAAGTCCCAGAACAACCCGTGCAACCTACACAACCGGAGCAGCCAAGGATACCAAAAGAATCATCACAACCAGAAGATCCTAAAGAGGATAAGGTATCGGAAGAGACACCGAAACAAGAAGATGCACAGCCAGAAGTAGTAGAAACAAGAGATGAGGCTTTTAATCAACCTGTTGAAGAACTAAAAGTGGAAACGCCTGCTGTAGAAAAACAAACGGAACCAGCTGAGGAACCAAAAGTTGAACAAGCAGGTGAACCAGTCGCGCCAAGTGAAGGCGAAAAGGCACCAGTCGCGCCAGAAAAGCAACCAGAAGCTTCTAAAGAAGAGAAGACTGCGGAAGAAACACCGAAACAAGAAGAACAACCAGTAGAAGCTCAAGTTGAACCAGAAAGTCAACCAACAGAAACTTCACCAGCTGCTCAACCAGCAGAACATCAGGACGAAGAAACAAAAGTAGAACAGCCAGCAGTAGAACATAAAACAACTCCTGAAGAAGGTGTGTTAAATGTAATAGAAGTTAAGTCTGAAGTTATAGTAACTAAAGAGCCTGTGCCTTTTAAGACAGTTGAGCAAGATGATGAGAACCTCGCTAAGGGAAAAACAAGGGTTATTCGAGAAGGTGTTGCTGGCGAACGCACTATTTTAACTGAAGTCACTACTACTGATGGTAGACAGTCCAGTAAAGTACTAGAGGATACAATAACAACCAATCCAGTAGATGAAATAAAGGGTGTTGGTACTAAAGAACCAGTTGATAAAAGTGAGTTAAAGAATCAAATTGATAAAGCTAGTTCAGTTTCTCCTACTGATTATTCTACAGCAAGTTACAATGCTCTTGGATCTGTTTTAGAAGCTGCAAAAGGTGTATATGCTTCTGACTCTGTAAAACAACCTGAAGTAGATAGCGAGACAGCTAAACTTAAAGATGCTATCGACGCTCTTACTGTTGATAAAACAGACTTAAACAAAACTATCGAAGATGCGAAATCAAAAACTAAAGAGCACTACAGTGATGCATCTTGGACAAACCTTCAAAATGTATTAGCCGAAGCGAAAAAAGTTACAAGCAAACCAGAAGCAAAACAAAGCGAAGTTAATCACATTGACGAAAAACTTAAATCCGCTATTGCTGGATTAAATACAGATAAGACTGAACTTGAAAAACAACTGAATCTTGTAAACGAAAAAACTCAAGCTGACCACAGTACTACATCTTGGAACACTCTAGAAGAATCGAAAAATGCCGCTCAAACTGTAAAAGATAAGGCTACCTCTACTCAAGCTCAAATCGACGAAGCTACTAAAAAACTTAAAGCTGCTATTGACGCTCTAAGCGTTGATAAAACAGACTTAAACAAAACTATCTCTGATGCGAAATCAAAAACTAAAGAACACTACAGCGATGCAACTTGGGCAAATCTTCAAACTGTACTAGCTGAAGCTGAAAAAGTTACAAGCAACCCAGCAACAAAACAAAGCGAAGTAAATCACATTGACGAAAAACTGAAAGCTGCTATCGCTGGTTTAAATACAGATAAGACTGAACTTGAAAAACAACTTGCTGATGCTCAGTCTAAGACTGCTACTGACTACAGTACTGTATCTTGGAGCGCTCTAGAAGAGGCAAAAAATGCCGCTCAAGCTGTAGAAGATAACGCTACTGCTACTCAGGCTCAAATCGATGATGCTGCTAAAAAACTGAAATCTGCTATCGATGCTCTTACTGTTGATAAAACAAAATTACAAGAACAAATAAAAGATGCAGAAATTAAACGAGAAGCTGACTATAGCCCTAATACTTGGAATGAATTTAAAAAAGCTGAAATAAAAGCTAAAGAAATCAACAACCAAACTACTCCACTTCCTAAACAAAGTAAAATAGATGCGACTACTCAAGCTCTTCAAGACGCTATTAAAGCTCTTGCTGTAGATAAAACTGCATTACAAACGGCTATTAACACAGCTAACAGCAAACGTAAAGAAGAATACACTACTCAAACATGGAAATCTTTAGAAGACACTCTTACAGCAGCAAAATCTGTAAATACAGATAAAACTGCTACTCAAAGTAAAGTAGATGAAGCTACTAGAAGATTAGAAGAAGCTATCAAAAACTTAGTTCCATTATCTGCAAAACCAGTATTAACATTTGTAAATACTGATAAGAAAGTATTAGATAAAGAAGTAGTTGCTAAGTATTCTCTAGAAAATCCTACTAAAGCTAAAATCAAATCAATCACAGCTACCCTGAAAAAAGATGGACAAGTTGTTAAGACTGTGAATCTAACAGAAAATAATCTAAATGCGTTATTAGACAATGTAGAATACTTCAAAGAGTATACTCTATCTACTACTATGGTTTATGATAGAGGTAATGGTCAAGAAGAAACTGAAACATTAGAAGATCAACCAATTCAATTAGATCTTAAAAAAGTTGAAATTAAAAATATTAAAGAAACAAGTCTAATAAGTGTTGACGATGAAGGTGTTGAAACTGACTCAAGTTTACTTTCAGAAAAACCAACGAATGTTGCTTCACTTTACCTACGAGTTACAACTCATGACAACAAAGTTACAAGACTTGCTGTTGACAAGATTGAAGAAGTAGAAAAAGACGGAAAAACTTTATATAAAGTTACTGCCAAAGCACCAGACTTAGTTCAACGTAATGCTGATAATACACTTAGCGAAGAGTATGTTCATTACTTTGAAAAACAAAAAGCAAAAGAAGGTAATGTTTACTACAACTTCAACGAGCTTGTAAAAGATATGAAAGCTAACCCTAGCGGTGAGTTCAAACTTGGTGCAGATCTAAATGCAGCTAATGTACCAACTCCAAATAAAGAGTATGTTCCTGGTATATTTAAAGGTAAGTTATCAAGTGTTGACGGACAACGTTATTCAATTCACAATATGTCTCGTCAATTATTTGGTGGTATTGAAGGTGGTTCTGTTAAAGATGTTAATTTAGCTAATGTTGATATCAACATGCCTTGGATTGACAATATTTCTGCACTTGCCAGAACTGTTAAAAATGCTACTGTTGAGAATATTAAAGTAACAGGCAGTATTCTCGGTAGAGATGGAATTGCTGGTATTATTAATAAAGGAGATACGGGAGCTCAATTAACAAATGTTGCATTCATCGGTAATCTTACGGGTGTTGGTAACAGAGGTTGGGATTTCGGTGGTATTGCCGGAGAGCTTTGGAAAGGTAATGTTGATAAAGGATATGTAGAAGCTGATATAGTTGCTAATAAAGCTCGTATCGGTGGATTTGTTGCTAGATCAAATAACAGTGGGGATCCTAACGGAATTGGTAAATATGGTTCTGTTCGTAATGCTGTTACTAAAGGAACTATTAAGGTAAATACACCTGTTGAAGTAGGTGGTTTCCTTAGTAAGAACTGGGCATGGGGTAAAGTTGCAGACTCTGTGTCTATGATGAAAGTTGAAAATGGTGAAGTGTTCTATGGATCTAAAGATATTGACGCAGATGGTGGATACTTCTCAAATAACGCTTTAGAACGTAACTTTATCGTAAAAGATGTAAGTACAGGTAACCGTTCATTTAAATTCTCTGTTTCTAACAGAATTAAAGAAGTTTCTCAAGACGAAGCTGACCAGAAAATTGCAACATTAGGAATTACAGCTAATGATTATGTTATCAATCCTCTTATTTCAGATACATTAAATAATGTTAAGCCAAAATCTGACACTTACAAAGATATTCAAGATTATGATGCATCTCGTGAACTTGCCTACCGTAATATCGAAAAACTTCAACCGTTCTACAATAAAGAATGGATTGTAAACCAAGGAAATAAATTAGCTGCTGATAGTCATCTTATGACCAAGGAAGTCCTATCAGTTACTGCTATGAAGGGCAATGCCTTTGTAACAGAATTGGCTGATGCTGACCACATTTTGGTGCACTATGCTGATAAGACCAAAGACATCTTTACTGTTTCGCTGAAAGAATCTAATGTCAAACAAGTGAAAGAGTACAGCATTGCTGAACTCGGAGAAGTTGTCTATACGCCTAATATCGTTGACAAAGACCGTAGTGATCTTATCAATGCTATCGTTGAAAAATTAAGCCCAGTTGAGCTACAATCAGATCCTATCTACACACACCTAAATAGAACCGGTCCTAACAAAGTAAATGCGATTAAGAACCTTTACCTCGAAGAAACCTTCAAAGAAGTCAAGGATAATCTGGCGAAATTTGTGAAACAGTTGCTTGAAAATGAAGATCATCAATTAAACACAGATGAATCTGCTAAACGCGCCTTGATCAAGAAGATTGATGACAATAAGGCTGCTGTTCTTCTTGGATTAGCTTACCTAAATCGTTACTACGGTGTTAAATTCGATGACTTTAATATTAAAGAATTAATGCTATTCAAACCTGACTTTTATGGTAAAAATGTTAATGTGTTAGACTTCTTGATTAAGATTGGTTCTAAAGAAAATAATATTAAAGGTAACAGAACGTTAGAAGCTTATCGTGAAGTAATTGGTGGAACGATTGGTATCGGTGAGTTAAACGGTTTCTTAAACTATAATATGCGTTTATTCACAGAAGAAACTGACATCAATACTTGGTATAAAAAAGCTGTATCGCATACCAACTATATTGTTGAAAAACAATCCTCAAACCCTGCGTTTGCCAACAAGAAATATCGCCTTTATGAAAACTTGAACAATGGTGAACATGGTAAATACATTTTACCACTTCTCACTACGAAGAAAGCTCATATGTTCTTGATTTCAACCTATAATACATTAGCGTTTAGTGCGTTTGAGAAATATGGTAAGAATACAGAAGCTGAACGTGAAGCGTTTAAGAAAGAAATCGATTTACGTGCTCAAGAGCAAATTAATTACTTAGACTTCTGGTCAAGACTTGCAGCTGATAATGTACGTGATAGATTGTTAAAATCTGAAAATATGGTTCCGTCTGCAATTTGGGATAACCAAGAAGTTCCAGGCCATGGATGGGCTGATAGAATGGGGCATAATAAGAATGGTGACTATGCTCCGGTTCGTGAGTTCTATGGACCTACAGGTAAATGGCATGGATATAATGGTACGGGTGCATATGCTTATATCTTTACTAATCCACAAAACTCAGAAGCTGTGTATTATATCATATCTAGTATGATCAGTGATTTCGGTACTTCTGCATTCACTCATGAAACGACACACATTAATGACCGTATGGCCTACTTAGGAACATGGCGTCACCGTGAAGGAACAGACGTTGAAGCCTTTGCTCAAGGTATGTTACAATCACCATCAGTTTCAAATCCAAATGGAGAATATGGTGCCTTAGGATTAAACATGACTTACGAACGTAAAAATGATGGAAATCAAATTTACAACTATAATCCGAATGTGTTAAATAGTCGTGAGAAAATCGATCACTACATGAAGAATTACAATGAATCCATGATGATGCTTGATTACTTAGAAGCTGAGTCTGTCATCAAGAAAAATACTGGAACAAATGATAAGTGGTTCAAGAAGATTGATAAGAAATATCGTGAAAAAGCGGATCGCAATGGCTTAGTTGGTGAACCACATCAATGGGATTTAGTTCGTGATTTGAATGATGACGAAAAGAATACGAAGCTGACAAGTATTGATCAACTGGTTGATGGAAACTTTGCAACGAAACATGGATTACCAGGAAATGGTCATTACCGTACTGAAGGATTTGATTCTGCTTATACTGTAGTAAATATGATGACAGGTATTTATGGTGGTAATACAAGTAAGAGTGCGGTTGGTTCAATCTCATTCAAACATAATACCTTCCGTATGTGGGGTTACTTCGGTTATTTAGACGGATTCTTAGGTTATGCATCAAACAAATACAAACAAGAATCTAAAGCAGCAGGTAATGTAGGTCTTGGTGATGACTTTATTATTAATAAAGTTTCTAACGGCAAATTCCAAAGCTTAGAAGCATGGAAGAAAGCATGGTATCATGAAGTACACGAAAAAGCCCAAAGAGGTTTTGTTGAAATTGAAATCGATGGTCAAAAGATTTCAACTTACGCACAACTTCAGACCTTATTTGATGCCGCGGTCGAAAAAGACCTTCAAGGTAATGATTTCAAGAATACTGTGGATCTTAAATGGAAAGTTTACAAACAACTCTTGCAGAAATCAGATGGATTTGCTGGTGATTTATTCACTAAAGCATAATCAATAGTAAGAAAACAATAAAAAGGTAGATCAGCTTTTGTCTGTATCTGCCTTTTTATGCTATACTTAAGGTATGCATAGAAAAACAGTGATTGATTTTAGGGCTTTGGGGGAGAGATACATCTTTACCCAGCCTATTAAAGAGTTGAAAACGAGAAATGTAGAAGAAGTGGCAGATTTGCTGGCACAAGTGGAAAGCTACCAAGAGCAAGGTTATTATGTGGTGGGCTATGTCAGCTACGAGGCTGCACCTGCTTTTGAGGAAAAATTAGCAGTTCACAAGGATCCCCTACTGGGAGAGTACCTGCTTTACTTTACTGTTCATGATAGCGTAGAAACTTCCCCTATTCCTCTGACTTATGAGGATATTGATTTGCCCTCAAATTGGCAGGAAGTGACGTCTGCAGCAGACTATGAAAAGGCGATTGCCCAAATTCACCATCATTTGCGTCAGGGAGACACCTATCAGGTCAACTACACCGTCCAACTCAAGCAGGACTTAAGTGCCAATCCTTTTGCCATCTACAATCGTATGGTGGTAGAGCAGGAGGCGGGCTACAATGCCTATGTGGAACATGACGATATGGCAGTAATTTCCATGAGCCCAGAGCTCTTTTTTGAGCAAAATGACCGCGAATTGACAACACGACCAATGAAGGGGACGACTCAGCGTGGCATGACTGACAAAGAAGACTTGGAGCAGGCCAGTTGGTTGGAACAGGATCCTAAAAATCGCTCTGAAAATATGATGATTGTGGACCTCTTGCGCAATGATATGAACCGTATTTCTGAAGTGGGGAGCGAGCACGTGGAGCGTCTGTGTCAGGTAGAGCAGTATTCAACGGTTTGGCAGATGACTTCGACCATCAAGAGTCAGTTGCGAGAGGATGTGAACCTTGTTGAAATTTTCCGTTCTCTCTTTCCTTGTGGTTCCATAACGGGAGCTCCGAAAATTGCGACTATGGAGATTATCAAGGACTTGGAGCCACAACCGCGTGGAGTCTACTGTGGAACGATTGGTCTCTTGCTTCCAAATGGACGACGGATTTTTAATGTGGCCATTCGTACCATTCAACTTCACAAAGGTCAAGCAATCTATGGAGTTGGCGGAGGCATTACATGGGATAGCACTTGGGAATCTGAATACCAAGAGGTTCATCAAAAGGCAGCTGTTCTCTATCGTAAACAAGCTCGTTTTCAGCTAATTACTACTGGGAAAATCAGCCAGAAGAACCTGCTGTTTGAAGCACAACATCTGGAAAGGCTGAGAAAAGCTAGTCGCTATTTTGCTTCTCCTTTTGATGCAGAAGACTTGAAACAAAAGATAAAGGAAGAGTGTCAGGATTGTGATGTTAATCAAGATTACCGCTTGCGAATTAGCCTTAGCAAGTCTGGAGAGATAGAAGTCAATCGTCAAGTATTAACACCTCTCAGTCGAACCTTCTGCTATGCCCAACTCTGTCTTCAGGAAGCCAATTTGCAACAAGCATTTACCTACTTCAAAACAAGCCACCGACCTCACTTGGGCCTAAGGAAGCAGGAAATTATTTACCATAATGCAGCTGGAGAGCTATTGGAAACCTCAATCGGAAATTTGGTTCTGAAAATTTCTGGGAGACTCTACACACCGCCTATCGAACTTGGAATCTTGCCAGGAATTTACCGTCAGCATTTGCTAGAAACAGGACAGCTAGAAGAGAAAGTCTTGACCTTGGCAGATTTAGCCCAAGCAGAAGCTATTTACGGCTGTAATGCAGTGAGAGGCTTGTATGAATTAAGCCTAGAGGATAACTAGATGAAACTGGTATTTTTACACGGGTTAGGGCAGTCAGCAGAGAGTTGGAAAGAAGTTCGGAATCTACTGACAGATTATCCTTCTGAGGCTATCGAGTTATTTCCTTCTGGAGTTAGCAACTATCAAAAAGCCAAGGAGCGAGTTTATCAGCAACTAGCTCAAGAGACAGAACCTTTTGTTTTGATTGGATTGGATTGTCCTTAGGTGCTGCCCTGGCATTAGAACTATCTTGTTACGATTTACCAAATCTTCGAGCTTTGATTCTGTCAGGATGCCCGCTTAAATTGTCCGGTAATATCCTATTTTATCTTCAGTTGCTGATTTTTAAACTACTTCCCAAAAGAGTATTTGAAAAACAGGGAGCAGACAAGACTTTTATAATAGGTAT
Source organism: Streptococcus sp. 1559 (assembly GCF_013276735.1). NCBI lineage: Bacteria > Bacillati > Bacillota > Bacilli > Lactobacillales > Streptococcaceae > Streptococcus > Streptococcus sp. 1559. The sequence continues at coordinate 3,592 of NZ_VMLO01000076.1, read as the reverse complement.
TTCCAAAGAATTGAAGACACTTGACTTAACGGATATAGCAGGGAATTGCCCCTATCCAACCTTACTAATTTGTGGCAGCAAAGATAAACCGAATCTTAGTTCTATGAGAAGTCTTCATAAACTAATATCAGAATCCCAAGATTATCCCAGATGGCCCTCATGTCTTGAATAAGGAAAAACCAAAGGAGTTTGTAGAAAAGACCAGAAGTTTCCTTGAATTGCTGAAATAAGTTTGATAAAATAATATTGAAATCGATAACATCGTTAGAGGAGAAAGTAATGAACAAACGTCTATTTTTAAAAATGAGTCTGGTGACGTTGTCAATTTTAGCCTTGTTTTCACAACCTGTGTTAGCAGAGGAAAACATTCATTTTTCGAGTTGTAAGGAAGCTTGGGCGAATGGATACGCGGATATTCATGAGGGAGACCCCGGTTATTCTGCCAAGTTATACCGTGATCATGACGGTGTGGCTTGCGAATTGAAAAATGCTCCTAAGGGTGCTTTTAAAGCAAAACAAGAGACTACAACTCAAACTGATACAACTTCATCCACAGCAAGTGGTTGGGTTAAGCAGGACGGTTCTTGGTACTATTTTGATGGAAATGGAAATCTAGTGAAAAATGCATGGCAGGGAAGCTATTACCTGAAATCAGACGGGAAAATGGCCCAGAGCGAATGGATTTATGATGATTCTTATCAGGCTTGGTATTACTTGAAATCAGATGGTTCGTATGCTTATAGTACATGGCAAGGAAATTACTATTTGAAATCAGATGGTAAAATGGCTAAAGGTGAATGGGTTTATGACTCTTCTTACCAAATTTGGTATTATTTGACATCAGATGGATCTTATGCTTATAATACATGGCAAGGGAATTATTATCTAAAATCAGATGGTAAAATGGCTGTCAATGAATGGGTTGATGGTGGACGTTATTATGTTGGTGCGACTGGTTTGTGGAAAGCTAATTCAAAAGTAAGCAATAAAGGGTTCTATTATAGCCTTCAAGGAAAGTATGATGAAATCATAGTTGCCAATAAACATTATCCTATGTCTAAAGATTACTATCCAGGTGAAAATGCTACTGCAAAAGCAGCCTTTTTAAAACTGATTGCACAGATGCAGAAGGAAGGATACGCTATTAGCGATAATTATAGTGGCTTTAGAAGTTATGCAACTCAAGCACAATTATATCAAAGTTATGTGAACCAAGAGGGCCAGGCTGCTGCGGATCGTTATTCCGCCCGTCCTGGATATAGCGAACATCAGACAGGACTTGCTTTTGATGTGATTGGCACAGATGGTCAATTAGTTGAAGATGCTGGTGCGGCTCAATGGTTATTGGATTATGCACCAGACTATGGTTTTGTTGTTCGCTATCCCCGTGGAAAAGAGAGTGTCACAGGCTATATGCATGAGGAATGGCATTTACGTTACATTGGAAAAGAAGCAAAAGAGATTGCTGCAAGTGGTTTGACACTGGAGGAATATTATGGATTTGATGGTGGAGATTATCTGGATTAAAAATCTATATTAGCTAAATGCAAACCTTTGCATAAATGACTGAAATTTGTTATACTAGTACTGTAAGCATTTTCAATTACTAGACAATGAAAAAGGAGAGTATGATGAGTCAAAAGATTATTGGGATTGACCTTGGTGGAACTTCTATCAAATTTGCAATCTTAACAACAGCAGGAGAAATCCAAGGAAAATGGTCAATCAAGACCAACATTTTGGATGAGGGAAGTCATATCGTTGATGATATGATTGAGTCTATTCAACACCGTTTGGACTTGCTTGGATTGGCAGCAGCGGACTTCCAAGGCATTGGAATGGGATCACCAGGTGTGGTTGACCGTGAAAAAGGGACTGTTATCGGTGCCTACAACTTGAACTGGAAAACCCTTCAACCAATTAAAGAGAAAATTGAAAAAGCCTTGGGTATTCCATTCTTCATCGATAATGATGCCAACGTGGCAGCTCTTGGTGAGCGCTGGATGGGTGCTGGTGATAACCAACCAGATGTTGTCTTTATGACACTTGGTACTGGTGTTGGTGGCGGTATCGTCGCTGAAGGCAAATTGCTTCACGGTGTTGCTGGTGCAGCAGGTGAGCTGGGCCACATTACTGTTGACTTTGACCAACCAATCGCATGTACTTGCGGTAAGAAAGGCTGTCTTGAGACAGTTGCTTCAGCAACAGGGATTGTCAACTTGACTCGTCGTTATGCAGATGAATATGAAGGCGATGCAGCCTTGAAACGATTGATTGATAACGGAGAAGAAGTAACTGCTAAGACAGTCTTTGACCTTGCAAAAGAAGGAGACGACCTTGCTTTGACTGTTTACCGTAACTTCTCACGTTACTTGGGAATCGCTTGTGCTAACATCGGTTCAATTTTGAACCCATCAACAATCGTCATTGGTGGTGGTGTATCAGCTGCAGGAGAATTCCTTCTACAAGGTGTTCAAAAAGTTTACGATGAAAATAGTTTCCCACAAGTACGCACATCCACTAAATTAGCTCTTGCAACTCTAGGAAATGACGCTGGAGTTATTGGAGCAGCATCACTTGTTTTACAATAAGATAAAAAAGGAGAAAATAGCTTTCTAGAAGCGAGTGATTTTCCTCCTTTCTTTTTTTATGCTATACTAGTTAGGACAATAAATGAGGTGAGAGTAAATGACAAAAGCAGATACGATTTTTAAAGAGAATATTGAACGAATCCTCAAAGACGGTGTCTTTTCTGAGCAGGCTCGTCCCAAGTACAAGGATGGGACAGTTGCCAACTCCAAGTATGTAACGGGTGCCTTTGCAGAGTATGACTTGGCCAAGGGGGAATTCCCCATTATAACTTTACGCCCTATCGCCATCAAATCCGCCATCAAGGAAGTGCTCTGGATTTACCAAGACCAATCTAATAGCTTAGAGGTACTAAATGATAAGTACAATGTTCACTACTGGAATGACTGGGAAGTGGGGAATACAGGAACCATTGGTGAGCGCTATGGTGCTGTTGTTAAGAAACACGACATCATCAATAAGCTTCTCAAGCAGTTGGAAGCCAACCCTTGGAACCGCCGAAACATCATCTCCCTTTGGGATTACCAAGCTTTTGAGGAAACAGACGGCCTTCTTCCGTGCGCCTTTCAGACCATGTTTGATGTCCGCCGTGTAGATGGGGAAATCTATCTGGATGCGACCTTGACGCAACGCTCCAATGATATGCTGGTGGCCCACCACATCAATGCTATGCAGTATGTGGCTTTGCAGATGATGATTGCCAAGCATTTTGGCTGGAAGGTTGGGAAGTTCTTCTACTTTATCAACAACCTTCATATCTATGACAATCAATTTGAACAAGCTCAGGAATTGCTTCGTCGTGAGCCGTCTGACTGCCAACCTCGCTTGGTTTTAAATGTTCCTGATGGGACTAATTTCTTTGATATCAAAGCAGAAGATTTTGAGTTGGTGGATTATGACTCTGTTAAGCCGCAGTTGAAGTTTGACCTAGCCATTTAATACTCTTCGAAAATCTCTTCAAACTACGTCAGCGTCGCTTCATCAACAACCTCAAAACCATGTT
>NZ_VMLO01000075.1:0-18360 GCF_013276735.1 Streptococcus sp. 1559 | reverse complement strand
CACGGGTGGTTATGACTTGGAATCAAACAGCTCCAAGCCTCTTATCAAATGAAATCGAGGGCTAACTATCAGCTAGTTAAAACATCTAATTTTTAGGAGGGCTGGGTGGCTAACTTCATTATAGAACTTTCAATATCACATTCGAATCACAATAAATAAAAAAATCTTCCAATTCCCTTGCAAAAATGAAGAAAGTGTGATAACATAGTACGGTATGTGGTGCTAGCACATCCGCTATATTAGATCTAATAGGAGGAAAACACAAATGGCTAAAGTATGTTACTTTACAGGTCGTAAGACTGTATCAGGAAACAACCGTTCACACGCGATGAACCAAACAAAACGTGCCGTAAAACCAAACCTTCAAAAAGTTACTGTTCTTATCGATGGTAAACCTAAAAAAGTTTGGGCTTCAGCTCGTGCTTTGAAATCAGGTAAAGTTGAACGCGTTTAATAATAAAAGCAAGGAGACCTCAGGGTCTTTTTCTTTTGTCATAGCGAAAAAATCATTTTAAAAGCAGAGTAAATATCCGCTGATACAGTATTCTGCTTTTACACTTGGGCTGAAATATGATAAAATAGAGTATCAACTAGTTGAGGTAAAAAGGATGACTGTAAAAATTAATACAAAAGATGGTCAAATCGAACTAACAGATGAAGTGATTGCAACCGTCGTAGGTGGAGCAGCAACTGAAATTTTTGGTGTGGTCGGTATGGCTAGTAAAAATGCCCTCAAAGATAATTTTCAAGCCCTTCTAGGTAAGGAAAATTATTCTAAAGGTGTCGTCGTAAAGGCAGCCGAAGATGGCAGCATTGCAGTTGATGTGTATACCGTGTTGAGCTACGGAACAAAGATTAGTGAAGTGTCAAAAAACATTCAAGAGCGTGTTGCCTTTAGCTTGGAAAACCAGCTTGGAATTACTGCTCAGACTGTAAATGTCTACATTCAAAATATCAAAGTTGTAGGAGAATAACCGTGTCAAAAATTACTACTAGCTTATTTCAAGAAATGGTGCAGGCTGCATCAACTCGCTTGAATAAGCAAGCTGAATATGTCAATTCATTAAACGTCTTCCCTGTTCCAGATGGAGATACTGGAACAAACATGGGGATGACCATCGAAAATGGAGCTAAAGAAGTTGCAGACAAGCCAGCTTCTACAGTTGGAGAGGTAGCGAGCATTCTTGCTAAAGGGCTTTTGATGGGTGCGCGTGGGAACTCAGGAGTTATTATGTCTCAGCTTTTCCGTGGATTTTCACAAGCCATCAAGGATAAAGACGAGTTAACAGGTCAAGACTTGGCCCTTGCCTTCCAATCAGGTGTTGAAGTTGCCTATAAGGCAGTGATGAAACCAGTTGAAGGAACGATTTTGACAGTTTCTCGTGGGGCTGCTATCGGTGCTAAGAAAAAAGCTGAGCAAACAGATGATGCTGTTGAAGTCATGCGCGCAGCCTTGGAAGGTGCTAAAACAGCTCTAACTAAAACGCCAGACATGCTTCCAGTATTGAAGGAAGTTGGCGTTGTGGACTCAGGTGGTCAAGGATTGGTCTTTATCTACGAAGGTTTCCTTTCTGCCCTTACTGGTGAATATATTGCATCTGAGGACTTTGTAGCGACTCCTGCCAATATGAGTGAAATGATCAATGCAGAGCACCACAAGTCTGTGGCTGGTCATGTGGCGACTGAGGATATCAACTTTGGTTACTGTACTGAAATCATGGTAGCTCTTAAGCAAGGTCCAACCTATGCCAAAGATTTTGACTACGATGAATTCCGTAACTACTTGAATGAACTTGGAGATTCTCTCCTCGTTGTCAATGATGATGAAATCGTCAAAGTCCATGTCCATACAGAAGATCCAGGACTTGTCATGCAAGAAGGTCTAAAATATGGTAGCTTGGTCAAGGTAAAAGTTGACAATATGCGTAACCAACACGAAGCACAGATTGAGAAAGAAACTGCCCAAGTTAGCAAGCCAGCTGAAGAAAAAGAGTATGCTTTGATTGCTGTGGTGGCTGGTAAAGGTCTAGCAGATATCTTCCGTTCTCAAGGTGTGGATTATGTTATCGAAGGCGGTCAAACCATGAACCCTTCAACAGAAGACTTTATCAAGGCTGTTGAACAGGTCAATGCCCGTAACATCATCTTCCTGCCAAATAACAAGAATATCTTCATGGCAGCTCAATCTGCGGCAGAAGTTTTGGAGCAACCAGCAGTAGTGGTAGAGGCTCGCACTCTTCCTCAAGGTTTGACAAGTCTTCTTGCCTTTGATTCAAGCAAGTCCATTGAAGAAAACCAAGAGCGTATGACAGCTGCTCTTAGTGATGTCGTTAGCGGAAGCGTCACAACAGCCGTGCGTGATACAACGATCGATGGTTTAGAAATCCATGAAAACGATAATCTAGGTATGGTGGATGGGAAAATCCTCGTGTCAAACCCTGACATGCACCAAACCTTGGCAGAAACTTTGAAACATATGTTGGATGAAGACAGTGAAATCGTAACCTTCTATGTCGGTGAAGACGGAAGCGAAGAACTTGCCAATGAAATCGCTCAAGAAATCGCAGAAGAATTTGAGGATCTTGAAGTTGAAATCCACCAAGGTCAACAACCTGTTTACCCCTATCTATTTAGTGTGGAATAAGAGCCGATTAATGAAGGACTGAGAAATCAGTTCTTTTTCTTTTTTAGCAAATGAAAACGGTATCTTTTTAATAAAAACAAAAATAACATTCATAAATAAACGTTAAAATAGAAAATTCAGAAAATTTCTTCTTTTCTCTTGAAAATTTTTAAAAAAATGGTATGATAGTAACAAGTTATTTTTAAGAGGAAAGAAAGGGGAACAATGGAGAAAATCAGTTTAGAATCTCCTAAGACGGGTTCGGACCTAGTTTTGGAAACACTTCGTGATTTAGGAATTGATACCATCTTTGGTTATCCTGGTGGTGCAGTCTTGCCTTTTTATGATGCGATATATAATTTTAAAGGTATTCACCACATTCTAGGACGCCATGAGCAAGGTTGTCTGCATGAAGCTGAAGGTTATGCTAAATCAACTGGAAAGTTGGGTGTTGCCGTCGTTACTAGCGGACCGGGAGCAACAAATGCCATTACAGGGATTGCGGATGCCATGAGCGATAGTGTTCCCCTTTTGGTCTTTACAGGTCAGGTAGGGCGAGCAGGGATTGGGAAGGATGCCTTTCAGGAGGCAGACATCGTGGGAATTACCATGCCAATCACTAAGTACAATTACCAAGTTCGTGAGACAGCTGATATTCCGCGTATCATCACGGAAGCTGTCCATATCGCGACTACAGGCCGTCCAGGGCCAGTCGTCATTGACCTACCTAAAGACGTATCTGCTTTAGAAACAGACTTCATTTATTCACCAGAAGTGAACCTACCAAGCTATCAGCCGACTCTTGAACCAAATGATATGCAAATCAAGAAAATCTTGAAGCAATTGTCCAAGGCTAAAAAGCCAGTCTTGTTAGCTGGTGGTGGAATTAGTTATGCTGAGGCTGCGGCAGAATTAAATGAATTTGCAGAACGCTATCAAATTCCAGTCGTAACAACTCTCTTAGGTCAAGGAACAATTGCAACGACTCACCCACTCTTCCTTGGAATGGGGGGGATGCACGGTTCTTTCGCAGCGAATATTGCCATGACAGAGACGGACTTTATGATTAGTATTGGCTCTCGTTTTGATGACCGTTTGACAGGAAATCCAAAGACTTTTGCTAAGAATTCTAAGGTTGCCCATATTGATATTGACCCAGCCGAGATTGGCAAGATTATCAGTGCAGATATTCCTGTAGTTGGAGATGCTAAGAAAGCCTTGCAAATGTTGCTAGCAGAACCGACAGTTCATAACAATACTGAGAAATGGATTGAGAAAGTTACTAAAGACAAGAACCGTGTTCGTTCTTATGATAAGAAAGAGCGTGTGGTTCAACCGCAAGCAGTTATTGAACGCATTGGTGAATTGACGAATGGAGATGCCATTGTGGTAACAGATGTTGGTCAACACCAAATGTGGACAGCCCAGTATTATCCCTACCAAAATGAACGTCAGTTAGTGACTTCAGGTGGTTTAGGAACCATGGGATTCGGAATTCCAGCAGCAATCGGGGCTAAAATTGCTAACCCAGATAAGGAAGTAGTCTTGTTTGTTGGGGATGGTGGTTTCCAAATGACCAACCAGGAGTTGGCTATTTTGAATATTTACAAAGTGCCAATCAAGGTGGTTATGCTGAACAATCATTCACTTGGAATGGTTCGCCAGTGGCAGGAATCCTTCTATGAAGGAAGAACATCAGAGTCGGTCTTTGATACCCTTCCTGATTTCCAATTGATGGCGCAGGCTTATGGTATTAAAAACTATAAGTTTGACAATCCTGAGACCTTGGCTCAAGACCTTGAAGTCATCACTGAGCATGTTCCTATGCTAATTGAGGTAGATATTTCTCGTAAGGAACAGGTGTTACCAATGGTACCGGCTGGTAAGAGTAATCATGAGATGTTGGGGGTGAAGTTCCATGCGTAGAATGTTAACAGCAAAACTACAAAATCGTTCAGGAGTCCTCAATCGCTTTACAGGTGTCTTATCTCGTCGTCAGGTTAATATTGAAAGCATCTCTGTTGGAGCAACAGAAGATCCGAATGTATCGCGTATCACCATTATTATTGATGTTGCTTCTCATGATGAAGTGGAGCAAATTATCAAGCAACTCAATCGTCAGATTGATGTGATTCGCATTCGTGATATTACAGACAAGCCTCATTTGGAGCGCGAGGTGATTTTGGTTAAGATGTCAGCGCCAGCTGAGAAGCGAGCTGAGATTCTAGCGATTATTCAACCTTTCCGTGCAACAGTGGTAGACGTAGCGCCAAGCTCGATTACCATTCAGATGACAGGAAATGCTGAAAAGAGTGAAGCTCTATTACGAGTCATTCGACCATACGGTATTCGCAATATTGCTCGAACGGGTGCAACTGGATTTACCCGTGACTAAAAATCCAACTTAAATTTGTTAAACCAGCCTAAAAGGCAATAAATGATAGAAAAGAGAGAAAAACTATGGCAGTTCAAATGGAATACGAAAAAGATGTTAAAGTAGCAGCACTTGACGGTAAAAAAATCGCCGTTATCGGTTATGGTTCACAAGGACATGCGCATGCTCAAAACTTGCGTGACTCAGGTCGCGATGTCATCATCGGTGTACGTCCAGGTAAATCTTTTGACAAAGCAAAAGAAGATGGATTTGACACTTACACAGTAGCAGAAGCAACTAAATTGGCTGATGTTATCATGATTTTGGCACCAGACGAAATCCAACAAGAATTGTACGAAGCGGAAATCGCTCCAAACTTGGAAGCTGGGAATGCAGTTGGATTTGCTCATGGTTTCAACATTCACTTCGAATTTATCAAAGTTCCTGCGGATGTAGATGTCTTTATGTGTGCTCCTAAAGGACCAGGGCACTTGGTACGCCGTACTTACGAAGAAGGATTTGGTGTACCAGCTCTTTACGCAGTATACCAAGATGCAACAGGAAATGCGAAAAACATTGCTATGGACTGGTGTAAAGGTGTTGGAGCAGCTCGTGTAGGTCTTCTTGAAACAACATACAAAGAAGAAACTGAAGAAGATTTGTTTGGTGAACAAGCTGTACTTTGTGGTGGTTTGACTGCCCTTATCGAAGCAGGTTTCGAAGTCTTGACAGAAGCAGGTTACGCTCCAGAATTGGCTTACTTTGAAGTTCTTCACGAAATGAAATTGATCGTTGACTTGATCTATGAAGGTGGATTCAAGAAAATGCGTCAATCTATTTCAAACACTGCTGAATACGGTGACTATGTATCAGGTCCACGTGTGATTACTGAGCAAGTTAAAGAAAATATGAAAGCTGTCTTGGCAGACATCCAAAATGGTAAATTTGCAAATGACTTTGTAAATGACTATAAAGCTGGACGTCCAAAATTGACTGCTTACCGTGAACAAGCAGCTAACCTTGAAATTGAAAAAGTTGGTGCAGAATTGCGTAAAGCAATGCCTTTCGTTGGTAAAAACGACGATGATGCATTCAAAATCTATAACTAATTAGAAAGCAAAGAATTTTGCTTAAAATAGTAGCTTCAGCTATTCGTGGGATATTAGATATACTTATTTAGGGGTTGAAATCATATGAATATTACCAATTTGTTTTCTATCAAGACAGGATGTGATGAGACTGATAGGCAACTGCAAAAATTATTTTTTCAGTTGGATTTACAATTGGGAGAATTGACAGATCAACTAAGAAAATTAGATTCTAATTTTGTTCCTCGTAGTCAATTTGTAGACACGCTGGATTTGAATGATGTAGAATATAAAGAAGTTTTAAACTATTTTATCTTCCATCGTAATGATAGTGAAGAAAGTTTGGCAGAATGGTTATATGATTGGATTTCCACAAATCGTTATGAACTTCCTAAAGAGTTTTCAATTCGTATGGCTCATAAATATCATGAAAGTGTTGCTGAAGTTTTTGGAGATGAATAACTAAAAAAACAGTCATTAGTGACTGTTTTTTATAGAAAAAGAGGTTTTATATGTTAAGTTCAAAAGATATTATCAAGGCTCATAAGGTCTTGAATGGTGTGGTTGTGAATACCCCACTGGATTACGACCATTATTTATCGGAGAAGTATGGTGCTAAGATTTATTTGAAAAAAGAAAATGCCCAGCGTGTTCGTTCCTTTAAAATTCGTGGTGCCTATTATGCTATTTCTCAGCTCAGCAAGGAAGAACGTGAGCGTGGGGTAGTCTGTGCTTCTGCGGGAAATCATGCGCAGGGAGTTGCCTATACTTGTAATGAGATGAAAATTCCTGCTACTATTTTTATGCCCATTACCACTCCGCAACAAAAGATTGGTCAGGTTCGCTTTTTTGGTGGGGATTTTGTAACCATTAAACTAGTTGGAGATACCTTTGATGCCTCAGCCAAAGCAGCTCAAGAATTTACAGTCTCTGAAAATCGTACCTTTATTGCTCCCTTTGATGATACTCATGTCCAAGCGGGTCAAGGAACAGTTGCTTATGAGATTTTAGAAGAAGCTCGAAAAGAATCGATTGACTTTGATGCTGTCTTGGTCCCTGTTGGTGGTGGCGGTCTCATTGCCGGGGTTTCTACCTATATCAAGGAAACAAGTCCAGAAATTGAAGTCATTGGGGTAGAGGCTAATGGAGCGCGTTCCATGAAAGCTGCTTTTGAAGCTGGTGGACCTGTTAAACTCAAAGAAATTGACAAATTTGCGGATGGGATTGCTGTGCAAAAGGTAGGACAGTTGACCTATGAAGCAACGCGTCAACATGTTCAAACTTTGGTAGGTGTCGATGAGGGATTGATTTCTGAAACTTTGATTGACCTCTACTCTAAGCAAGGGATTGTTGCAGAACCTGCTGGAGCAGCTAGTATCGCCTCTTTAGAGGTTTTAGCTGAATATATCAAGGGGAAAACCATTTGTTGTATCATTTCTGGAGGGAATAATGATATCAACCGTATGCCAGAAATGGAAGAGCGTGCCTTGATTTATGATGGGATCAAACATTACTTTGTGGTCAATTTCCCACAGCGTCCAGGAGCTTTGCGTGAGTTTGTAAATGATATCTTGGGGCCAAATGATGATATCACCCGTTTTGAGTATATCAAGCGAGCTAGTAAGGGAACAGGTCCAGTATTGATTGGGATCGCTTTGGCAGATAAGCATGATTATGCAGGCTTAATTCGTCGAATGGAAGGTTTTGATCCAGCTTATATTAACTTAAATGGGAATGAAACGCTCTATAATATGCTTGTCTGAGGACTAATAAAAAAATATCATATTATTTGCACAACTAATGTATAGGTGTTATAATGATAGTGAAGAAAGGGGGCGATTCCTATGGTTTTAGGAAGCTTATCGTGCTATTTCTACTACAACTCACTATAACACCTATTATTTTCGATTCTGTTTATATTAAGGCGGCAGAATTACTTACTATATATAAGGAAATTTTTTGAAATCCCCAATTGTATATATCCCTAATTTGAGATTTCTCTAAATATAATAGGAATCAAAAAAAATAATCAATGTTTGTGAGATGACTGCTAGGTGAGTTGGTCGAAAAAACTCGTGAGATAGACAATAGTGCTAGACATGCAATAGCTAGTGATACTGATTTTAAATGACTAGCTGGAAAGTGGGTATGTAATCAGAAGATGCAAGATTGTACAAAGTAAGTAGTACCGGTTGTGAAATGGATAAGATATAGATAAGGACAGGAAAGGAACCAAAGAAGGAGAAAGAAAACGGAATGATTTAGAGATAGTGAGGAGTGAAAGACTATCTTTAGTGGGCTTGTTGATTTAAAAGGAATAGATAGAATGAAATAGTAAATCCTGTCTATCCTATTAAGAAACTGGTATTCAGCATACGTGAATATTTTTACAAATTTAAAGTTTAATAATGCAATTGTTTTTTAGGAGCATACTGATGGGTTATAGTAAGCGGAAAACTATATATTATCGGCTTTAAAAAGGAAGTAAGAAGATTCTGGGTCATTTATTTTATTGAATATATGTTTTTTTATTGACAAAAGTAGTAAAAACGTATACAATTAAGTATTGTAAAGAAGAAAATAGGAGAAAAACATGGCTAAGTCAAACTTTGAAAAAGTAGAATCAGTTGTTGGCTGGGTTCGTGATAAGAAAATCACAGGCTACCGTATCTCTAAGGAAACGAATGCGCGTGAAATGTCTATCATTGCTCTGGCGCAGGGTCGTGCAAAAGTAAAAAATATTTCATTTGAAACAGCCCTAGGCCTAATTGATTTCTATGAAAAAAATCATGAAAAATTTGAAGATTAATCTTTGGATAACGGCGGATTCTTGACCCTCAAGTAGTAGAGATAGAGAATCTGCCTTTTCATTTTGAGGACAGCAAAAAGACTGCACGGTTGAGGCAGCCTTTTCTTTTTATTTGAGATAGCGTTGAAGGAATTCTTTTGTACGGTCTTCTTTAGGATTGGTGAAGAGATCTTCTGGTTTGCCTTCTTCAGCAATCACACCCTTATCCATAAAGATAACACGGTGAGAGACATCACGGGCGAATTCCATTTCGTGGGTTACGACAATCATGGTCAAGCCTTCCTGAGCCAGATCTTGCATGATTTTGAGGACTTCTCCAACCATTTCTGGATCGAGAGCTGATGTTGGTTCATCAAAGAGAATAGCGTCCGGATTCATGGAGAGGGCACGAGCGATGGCCACACGTTGTTTTTGACCCCCTGAGAGTTGTCTTGGCTTCGCTTGCCAGTAGCGTTCTCCCATGCCGACTTTTTCTAGGTTTTCTTTGGCAGTCTTTTCAGCTTCTGTGCGTTCGCGTTTAAGGACAGTTGTCTGAGCGACAATTGTGTTTTCAAGCACGTTGAGATTTTCAAAGAGGTTAAAGGATTGGAACACCATCCCCAACTTTTCACGGTATTGCGTGAGGTCATAGCCTTTTTCGAGGACATTTTGTCCATGATAAAGGATTTGTCCATCAGTTGGTGTTTCAAGTAGGTTGATGGAGCGTAGGAAGGTCGATTTCCCGCTTCCAGAGCTTCCGATGATAGAGATGACCTCTCCCTTGTGGACAGTCAGAGAAATGTCTTTTAGCACTTCGTTTTGTCCATAGGATTTTTTGAGGTGTTTAATTTCAAGGATTGCTTGTGTCATTATTTCAAATCCTCCGTTTGCATTTGGTTAGCACCTGTAGTATAGGTATCCATGTCCATTCGGCGTTCGATGAAGCGTAGGATACGTGTTACGGTGAAGGTGAGGACAAAGTAAATCACGGCGATGATTGTAAATGTCTGGAAGTATTGATAGGTTTGAGTTGCCACGGTATTTCCTGAGAAATAAAGTTCGACAACAGAGATAACGTTCAATACAGATGTATCTTTGATATTGATGACAAATTCATTACCAGTTGCTGGTAGGATATTGCGGACAACCTGAGGTAGGACAATCTTACGCATGGTTTGGTTATGAGTCATACCGAGTGCAGTTGCGGCTTCAAATTGTCCCTTGTCAACTGCCAGGATACCACCACGGACGATTTCAGTCATGTAGGCACCGGTATTGATTGAAACGATGAAGATAGCAGCTAGTGTACGGTCAAGGTTGATACCGAAAGCTTGGGCAGTTCCATAGTAGATAACCATCGATTGAACGATCATTGGCGTACCACGGAAAATTTCAATGTAGACATTGAGGATCCAGCCAACTAATTTTTGTAGGCTATAAATGGCTTTATTTTCAGATAGAGGAGCAGTACGGAAAACACCAATGGCAAGACCGATAATGAGACCTGTGATGGTTCCGACGATAGAGATTAAAAGAGTGATACCAGCACCACGCAAGAGTTGTTGCCAGTTTTCAGAAAGAATTTTAGCAACTTGGCTAAAGAAACTACTGCTAGTCTCTTCAGTTGTTGTAGCTTCGGCAGGTTGTTCCTTGATCATACGATCCATCAAGGCAACTTGGTCGTCTTTTGAAATGGTTTCAATGCTGGCATTGATTTGGCTAATACGATTGTCATCTTTACGAAGTCCAATGGCGATAGCTGTATCTTCTTCCCCAGTTTTGAAACCTGGTTCTACTTGGACCATCTTGAACTTAGAGTTTGCAGCTTCGGCAGTCAGAGCTTCTGGGCGTTCAGAAACATAGGCATCGATGACACCAGCCTCAAGAGCTTGGCGCATTTGAGCGAAGTCTCCCATGGCTGTTTCTTTTTTAGCACCTGGGATTTGTGAAATCAAGTCATAAAGGTAAACACCTTGTTGAGAAGTGATTTTCGCACCATTAAAGTCATTCAAAGATTTAGCATTTGCGTAGGCAGAATCTTTTTTGATAAGCAAAACTGGTTCGCTAGTGTAGTAACTGCTTGAAAAGGCAATTTCTTGTTTACGCTCGGCAGTAGGACTCATACCTGCGATAATCATGTCAATCTTACCAGAAGTAAGGGCAGGGACTAGACCTTCCCACTTGGTTTTAACAACCAAAGGTTCTTTACCTAAGTCCTTAGCGATTTTCTTGGCGATTTGAACATCGTATCCGTTGGCATACTGGTTGGTTCCATCGATTTTGACAGCTCCATTGCTATCATCATCCTGAGTCCAGTTAAAGGGGGCATATGCTGCTTCCATCCCGATGCGTAAATATTCATCGGCTTGAGCAACATTGACAAGTCCTAGCATCAGCAAGAGACTTGTGAAAATAGATAAGTATATTTTTCTCATGATTTCTCCTATTCTAATCTATTAAAAAATAACTGTCTCCTATTTTATCGAAAAATGCGTAATTTTTCAACATAAGTAAGCCTTTACTTACGAAAAAATGCTATAATGATAAGAAAGATAAAAAGGGGGCTTAGTTGATGAAAAAAACTTTTTTCTTACTGGTCTTAGGCTTGTTTTGCCTTCTGCCACTTTCTGTTTTCGCCATTGATTTTAAGATAAACTCTTATCAAGGGGATTTGTATATTCATGCAGATAATACGGCAGAGTTTAGACAGAAGATAGTTTATCAGTTTGAGGAGGACTTTAAGGGCCAAATCGTGGGACTTGGACGTGCTGGCAAGATGCCTAGTGGATTTGACATTGATCCTCACCCAAAGGTTCAGGCTACGAAAAACGGTGCAGAACTGACAGATGTGACTAGTGAAGTGATAGAAGGAGCAGATGGTTATACTGTCAAAGTTTACAATCCAGGTCAGGAAGGTGACACAGTTGAAGTTGACCTTGTCTGGAATTTAAAGAACTTGCTTTTCCTTTATGATGATATCGCTGAATTAAATTGGCAACCTTTAACAGATAGTTCAGGGGCTATTGGAAAGTTTGAATTTCATGTAAGGGGAGATAAGGGGTCTGAAAAACTCTTTTTCCATACAGGGAAACTTTTTAGAGAGGGAATGGTTGAAAAGAGTAACCTTGATTATACTATTCGTTTAGACGATCTTCCACCTAAGCGTGGAGTTGAATTGCATGCCTACTGGCCTCGGACCGATTTTGCTAATGCTAGGGATCAGGGTTTGAAAGGAAATCATTTAGAAGAATTTAATAAGGTAGAAGACTCGATTGTTAAAGAAAAAGAGCAAAGTAAACAACTCCTTACTTGGGTCTTCCCTTCGATACTTTCTATCTCCTTGTTATTGAGTGTCTGCTTCTATTTTATCTATAGAAGAAAGACCACTCCTTCGGTCAAATATGCCAAAAATCATCGTCTCTATGAACCACCAATGGAATTAGAGCCTATGGTTTTATCAGAGGCTGTCTACTCGACCTCCTTGGAGGAAGTGAGTCCCTTGGTCAAGGGGGCTGGCAAATTCACCTTTGACCAACTTATTCAAGCTACCTTGCTAGATGTGATAGACCGTGGAAATGTCTCTATCATTTCAGAAGGAGATGCAGTTGGCTTGAGGATAGTAAAAGAAGATGGTTTGTCAAGCTTTGAGAAAGACTGTCTAAATCTGGCTTTTTCAGGCAAAAAAGAAGAAACTCTTTCCAATTTGTTTGCGGATTACAAGGTATCTGATAGTCTTTATCGTAGATCAAAAGTCTCTGATGAAAAACGGATTCAAGCAAAGGGGCGTCAACTCAAATCTTCTTTTGAAGAAGTATTGAACCAGATGCAAGAAGGAGTGAGAAATCGAGTTACCTTCTGGGGGCTTCCAGATTACTATCGTCCTTTAACTGGTGGGGAAAAGGCTTTGCAAGTGGGTATGGGGGTCTTGACTATCCTGCCCCTATTTATCGGATTTGGTTTGTTCTTGTACAGTTTGGATGTTTATGGCTATCTTTACTTCCTCTTGCCAATACTTGGTTTTCTAGGTTTGGTTTTGGCTGTTTTCTATTATTGGAAACTTCGACTAGATAACCGTGATGGTGTCCTAAATGAGGCAGGAGCAGAGGTCTACTATCTCTGGACCAGTTTTGAAAATATGTTGCGTGAGATTGCACGATTGGATCAGGCAGAGTTGGAAAGTATTGTAGTCTGGAATCGCCTCTTGGTCTATGCGACCTTATTTGGCTATGCGGACAAGGTTAGTCATTTGATGAAGGTTCATCAGATTCAAGTTGAAAATCCAGATATCAATCTATATGTAGCTTATGGTTGGCATAGTATGTTTTATCATTCAAGCGCGCAAATGAGCCAATATGCCAGTGTCGCAAATACAGCAAGTACCTACTCTGTATCTTCTGGAAGTGGAAGTTCTGGCGGTGGCTTCTCTGGCGGTGGAGGCGGTGGCAGTATCGGCGCCTTTTAAAGAGAGCTATCACTGGCTGAAAAAATATGCTATAATGGAAGATAGAAAAAGGAGTAGTCTATGTATCTTATTGAAATTTTAAAATCTATCTTCTTCGGGATTGTTGAAGGAATTACGGAATGGTTGCCGATTTCCAGTACAGGTCACTTGATTTTAGCAGAGGAATTTATCCAATACCAAAATCAAAGTGAAGCCTTTATGTCCATGTTTAATGTTGTGATTCAACTTGGTGCTATTTTAGCGGTTATGGTGATTTACTTTAACAAGCTCAATCCTTTCAAACCGACTAAGGACAAACAGGAAGTTCGTAAGACTTGGAGACTATGGTTGAAGGTCTTGATTGCGACCTTGCCTTTGCTTGGCGTCTTTAAATTTGATGATTGGTTTGACACCCACTTCCATAACATGGTTTCAGTTGCCCTCATGTTGATTATCTACGGGATTGCCTTTATCTATTTGGAAAAGCGCAATAAAGCGCGTGCTATCGAGCCAAGTGTAACAGAGTTGGACAAGCTTCCTTATACGACAGCCTTTTATATCGGTCTCTTCCAAGTTCTTGCCCTTTTACCAGGGACAAGCCGTTCTGGAGCTACAATCGTCGGTGGTTTGTTAAATGGAACCAGTCGTTCAGTTGTGACAGAATTTACCTTCTATCTAGGGATTCCTGTTATGTTTGGAGCTAGTGCCTTAAAGATTTTCAAATTTTTGAAAGCAGGACAGCTCTTGAGCTTTGGACAATTGTTCTTGCTCTTGGTTGCGATGGGAGTAGCTTTTGCGGTCAGCATGGTGGCTATTCGTTTCTTGACAAGTTATGTGAAAAAACACGACTTTACCCTTTTCGGTAAATACCGTATCGTGCTTGGTAGTGTCTTGCTACTTTATAGCTTTGTCCGTTTATTTGTATAAGAAAAACCTTGAAGGGGCAACTCTTCAAGGTTTTAAAATCCAGTCAGGGTAATCCCCAACAGGCGGACCCCTCTTTCTTTCTCGCTTAACTCTTCATAGAGTTGCAGGGCTATTTGGCTTATCTGACTAGCGTCCTGTGTTTTTTGAGCCAGACTTTTTCGTTTAGTGAGAGTTGAAAAGTCCTCGTAGCGGATTTTCAAAATGACAATTTTTCCAGCTTTTTCTTGCTGATTGAGATTGAGAGCGACTCTTTTTGATAGGAGAGTCAGCTCTTTTTTGATGTCTTCCTCGGCACGGAGAATCTTCCCATAGGTTTTCTCCTTACCGATTGATTTACGGATGCGATTTGATTTAACTGGGGAATTGTGAATACCACGAGCCTTTCGATAAAGGTCATAGCCCAGTCTGCCAAAGCGGTCTATTAGGGTCACTTCAGGAACTTCAAGTAGATCAGCGCCAGTAAAAATCTCCATTTGATGAAGACGTTCGACTGTCTTCTTTCCTACTCCATGAAATTTGGAAATATCCATTTGTTTGAGAAAATCCTCAGCCTGGTCAGGTAGAATCACTGTCAAACCATGTGGTTTTTGATAATCGCTAGCCATCTTGGCTAAGAATTTGTTGTAGGAAACACCTGCGGAAGCAGTTAGATGGAGTTCTTGCCAGATATCTTTTTGAATGAGGCGAGCAATTTTGACAGCTGACTTGATACCGAGTTTATTTTCTGTTACATCCAAATAGGCTTCGTCAATACTCATAGGTTCAATCAAATCTGTATAGCGCTTAAAGATAGCTCGAATCTGGAGTCCCACAGATTTGTATTTCTCATAATTTCCTGAGATAAAGATGGCCTGGGGACAACGCTCATAGGCTTCCTTAGAGCTCATGGCTGAATGGATACCAAAAGCTCGTGCCTCATAGCTACAGGTAGAAACGACTCCCCGCCCACCTGTTTGCCGAGGGTCACTGCCGATAATGACAGGTTTTCCTCTGAGTTTAGGATTATCTCTGATTTCCACCGCAGCAAAAAAGGCATCCATGTCAATATGGATGATTTTTCTTGACAAATCATTTAACAAAGGAAAAATCAACATGCCTAGCCCCCTTTTTACCGCTTATTTTCTTTTATTATACCCTTTTTTCTGAAAAAAAGAAAAAAGGACTTTATTTTTTCAAAAATATAATACAGTTTGAAATAAAATATAGACTGTTTTAGAAAAGAAAGTGTAAAAATAGGGATTTTCCACTTGTTGAAATCGGTTACTGTATGGTATACTTGTCTCATGAATGTAACAGATGGTTGTTACTAGAAAGAAAAAAGAGGACATTAACATGGTTGTTAAAACAGTTGTTGAAGCACAAGATATTTTTGACAAAGCTTGGGAAGGCTTCAAAGGCGTAGATTGGAAAGAAAAAGCAAGTGTATCACGCTTCGTACAAGCTAACTACACACCTTACGATGGAGACGAAAGCTTCCTTGCAGGACCAACAGAACGTTCACTTCACATCAAAAAAATTGTAGAAGAAACGAAGGCTCACTACGAAGAAACTCGTTTCCCAATGGACACTCGTCCAACATCTATCGCTGATATCCCAGCAGGATTTATCGATAAAGAAAATGAAGTTATCTTCGGTATCCAAAACGATGAACTCTTCAAATTGAACTTCATGCCAAAAGGTGGTATCCGTATGGCTGAAACAACTTTGAAAGAAAATGGATACGAACCAGATCCAGCTGTTCACGAAATCTTTACTAAATACGTAACAACAGTTAACGACGGTATCTTCCGTGCCTACACTTCAAACATTCGTCGCGCACGTCACGCACACACTGTAACTGGTCTTCCAGATGCATACTCACGCGGACGTATCATCGGTGTTTACGCACGTCTTGCTCTTTACGGTGCAGACTACTTGATGCAAGAAAAAGTAAACGACTGGAATGCAATCGAAGAAATTGATGAAGAAACAATCCGTCTTCGTGAAGAAATCAACCTTCAATACCAAGCATTGCAACAAGTTGTTCGCTTGGGTGACCTTTACGGAGTTGATGTTCGCAAACCAGCGATGAACGTTAAAGAAGCGATCCAATGGGTTAACATCGCCTTCATGTCTGTCTGCCGTGTTATCAACGGTGCTGCTACATCTCTAGGACGTGTACCAATCGTTTTGGACATCTTTGCAGAACGTGACCTTGCTCGTGGTACATTTACTGAATCAGAAATCCAAGAATTCGTTGATGATTTCGTTATGAAACTTCGTACAGTTAAATTTGCTCGGACAAAAGCTTACGACCAATTGTACTCAGGTGACCCAACTTTCATCACAACTTCTATGGCTGGTATGGGTAACGACGGTCGTCACCGTGTTACTAAGATGGACTACCGTTTCTTGAACACTCTTGACAACATCGGTAACTCTCCAGAACCAAACTTGACAGTTCTTTGGACTGATAAATTGCCATACAACTTCCGCCGCTACTGTATGCACATGAGCCACAAACACTCTTCTATCCAATACGAAGGTGTAACAACAATGGCTAAAGACGGATATGGTGAAATGAGTTGTATCTCATGCTGTGTGTCTCCACTTGACCCAGAAAATGAAGAACAACGCCACAACATCCAGTACTTCGGTGCGCGTGTAAACGTATTGAAAGCCCTTCTTACTGGTTTGAACGGTGGTTACGACGATGTTCACAAAGACTACAAAGTATTTGACATCGAACCAATCCGTGACGAAGTTCTTGAATTTGAATCAGTTAAAGCTAACTTTGAAAAATCTCTTGACTGGTTGACTGACACTTACGTAGATGCCTTGAACATCATTCACTACATGACTGATAAATACAACTACGAAGCTGTTCAAATGGCCTTCTTGCCAACTAAACAACGTGCCAACATGGGATTCGGTATCTGTGGATTTGCCAACACTGTTGACACATTGTCAGCTATTAAGTACGCTACAGTTAAACCAATCCGTGACGAAAATGGCTATATCTACGATTACGAAACAATCGGTGAATACCCACGTTGGGGTGAAGATGACCCACGTTCAAACGAATTGGCAGAATGGTTGATCGAAGCTTACACTACTCGTCTACGTAGCCACAAACTTTACAAAGACGCAGAAGCTACTGTATCACTTTTGACAATCACATCTAACGTTGCTTACTCTAAACAAACTGGTAACTCACCAGTCCACAAAGGTGTATACCTCAACGAAGATGGTTCTGTGAACTTGTCTAAACTTGAATTCTTCTCACCAGGTGCTAACCCATCTAACAAAGCTAAAGGTGGATGGTTGCAAAACTTGAATTCACTTTCTAGCCTTGACTTTAGTTATGCAGCTGATGGTATCTCATTGACTACACAAGTATCACCTCGCGCTCTTGGTAAGACTCGTGACGAACAAGTTGATAACTTGGTAACAATCCTTGATGGTTACTTCGAAAACGGTGGACAACACGTTAACTTGAACGTTATGGACTTGAACGATGTTTACGAAAAGATTATGTCAGGTGAAGACGTTATCGTACGTATCTCTGGATACTGTGTAAACACTAAATACCTCACTCCAGAACAAAAAACTGAATTGACACAACGTGTCTTCCACGAAGTTCTTTCAATGGATGATGCCTTGGATGCATTGAGCTAATCAAGTTCTTGAATAATGAAAAGGAACCCTCGGTCAGTCGACTGAGGGTTTTGTGCTTGGGGATAGTGTGAGCAATTCCTTCGGCGCAATATGCAATGTTTTTGGAAAGGAATAGTGGACCGAATCTGAAATAGCCCGCTGAAACGTTTCAAACAGTGCTAGAAATTGACTGGAATTCAAAGATACTTGTTGAGTTGGGGGGATTTGAAAATAATCCTCAATGAAAATCAAAGAGCAAACTAGGAAGCTATCCTCAGGTTGCTCAAAACACTGTTTTGAGGTTGCAGATAGATCTGACGCAGTCAGCTCAAAACACCGTTTTGAGGTTGCAGATAGAACTGACGAAGTCAGTAACATATATACGGCAAGGCGAAGCTGACGTGGTTTGAAGAGATTTTCGAAGAGTATAGTAGATTGAAATAGACTGTGAACAAATTGATAAGGAAATTTTAAAGTAATTCC
>NZ_VMLO01000074.1:0-11923 GCF_013276735.1 Streptococcus sp. 1559 | reverse complement strand
GTTATTGGGCGGTTACGTTTATCTTAATTATATATACTCTTAAAACCCAAGGGGTAAAAATCCCCCCTTACAATCCTACCATTTCATCAAGCCAGCTAGAGAAATTGGCTTCCTTTGTATCTTCATCATTCCATTCAAAATCTTCCAAGTATGTTCTATTAGTGATTAGTTTGACACGTTTGTTTTGGTATTGGGGATCTAAATAGAATAGGGGGTCTCTTCACTATACAAGTTAGCGAGGACCCGAACTCTTTTCCTATACTCTACTCGTTTTATTGGACCACTTTTTGAGACAATTCTAGTGTATATGTTTTATACAATTGATGGCAAGTTTGATTCTCTCCTATTTTAATCAAGGAAACACAAGGTAAGACAAGTCCTGACCAGATAGACTCTAGTATTTCCTCACGATTTGAATGTTCTTCTAACTTGGCAACAATCTGAGGAGCCATCTTATAGTAGGATTCAATTTCCTCCTGACCACCATCTTTAAAAGCTAGATAAGAATCCCTGAATTTTCGCAAAGTCATCAATTCATCACAGTCATCTGCCAATCCCTTGTAAGTTACAGCTGCTTCTGTCAAATAACAACCTCTTTGTTCAATCTGATAGTAAGCATCTGGTTCACCAAAAAATCCAGTTCTAGAGTGCACATATCTCTCTGCATCACTCCTACGTTGAAAAACAGCTACTTCTCTTCCCTTACGATATACAATAAATTCCATTTCTTTTACCTCCCTATCTTACAATATTTAATAATTCCTCATAACTTGAAACCACATCATAGATGTGCTGATCATTAATCAATCCAGCTTGAGCTAACGCTTTAAAATGAGCACGCGCACAGGAAATTTTTGCTTGCTCAGCTTGTTTTAATTGAAGACTAGACATAGAGCCTTTTGTTTCTGCAACAAAATAGATATGCTTGACACTACCTTCACGGAAGGCGATTGCCCAGTCAGGGTTATAGTTTCCAAGTGGAGTCGCAATACTGAACTTCCCTGGTAACTTCACATAAACACGAACATCCTCGTATTGTTCCAAAGATTCTTTAAACGTCTTCTCCGTATTTGAATCAACTTTTACAAAATTGTAAATCCCTTTTTTGGATTCAAGTAAGTGATCATCTGATCTGTTAGCAGTTTCAGGATTGTCATAAAACAAGTCCATATCATACTCTTCATTTAACACATTATACTGAATATGCTTGATAATTTGACTTGCTTTTTGTTCATTAATAAGCTTTGAAACCTTAAGAATAAACTCTTCTGGATTTTGTTTAAACTTGTCAAATTGGTAGACATAGATTTTACTTAATATTTCCGCAACCAATTTACGAGTTAAACCAGTCTGCTCAGCAATCTCCCCTAGCAAATCATATTTGGTCATAATCTGCGAATCCGTTAGATATTCTTGTTGGCGATCATTTTCAGCTACCGTAAAGTTCAGTCCCTCTTCTTTACTCATATCTGCTGCACTTGCTTGAGTTATTTGGAAACTTGGTTTGCTAACGACTAATTTCTCATTGATATAGTCAACCGAATGTTTTACCAATTCCGCATCATCAAATTCTACTTGATAGCTGGTCTTTCGATTGATTTGCTTCCAGAGATTTAAGAATTCTTTTCGAGCAATATTTTCTTGATTGACCTCATTTGAGAACTGAATGACTGAATGATTGGCATTTTCAATTTCATACTGTCCAACATGATAAACGCTCTCCAATATCTCTACCAGCTTATCCTCATAACCTGCTAGTGTTTCAGACAGTTGTAACTGATGATTTTCTTTTGCAGTAAAATATTCTGTAGTTAATTGCCCTTCACGGTCTATATAGCCTTGTCGGATCAAATCAAAGTGAATCGAATCTGCTTGTTCCTTGGTAATACGTCTTGTTTGTCCTTCTTGATTGGTTAGAACTTTATTCGCAAAAAGACTAACATCCACTTTTGCAGGACGATCTGCTAAGAGTTCTTTGATTTCTTCTTGTAGACTTCGAGCAAATTGATCATAACTTTCATTTGCAATTACTGTCAGTTTATTGATTTCATGAACATCATTTCCTAAGAGTTCAAAATCCTGACGAATTCCGTTTTGGTCAACTGCCAAACGCATACCACGACCGATTTCTTGACGTTTACGGGTTTCTGCTGAAGATTGCTTCAGCGTACAGATTTGAAAGACATTAGGATTATCCCATCCCTCTTTTAGAGCTGAGTGAGAAAATAGGAAACGAACTGGCTCTTCAAAGCTCAACAAACGCTCCTTGTCCTTCATAATCAAGTCATAGGCATCGGTGTCATTTGAAAGATTACTTTTCTTTTCACTGGCAGATTTATAATCTACGAAAATGGTCTTATCTGACTTCTTCACTTTATCTACCGAAAAGTAACCAGCATGAACTGAATTTCCCTCAAGATTAGCCTCCAAATATCTACGATAAGGAGTTGGTTCCTGTGTTCGGATAAACTGGTTTACTTGATTTCGATATTCTTCTTCAAAAATCTGAGCGTATTCACCATTATAGGCATCATTATGTTCATCATATTGTTTATACTTGGCCACTTCATCGATGAAAAATAGGGATAATACTTTAATTCTTCGATTGTACAGTTTACTTTCTTTTTCGAGATGACTTTTTATAGTTTCTCGGATTTGAATTCTTCTGATGCTCGACTCATCCACTTCCCCTATCACTTCACCAACATGAAGTTCTTGCGTCACGCCAACTTGAAGTTTGTTCTCCCTTGCATCAAAGTGACTAAGGGTCATTCCTTTATAAGCAGATAAATTCCCTGATTCAGCGTATAAATCAAAGGGTTCTTCCACTACCTTCAATTTCCTTTTGACACCTGACTGCGTTTTTACTTCAAACTCAATTTTTGCTTTGGGTGCTCCTGTTTTTTGTGGAATGATTTCTTGTAGATAAAGATAGCCTTGTGTCCCGGTCGTCCCAGTTTGCTCAATAGCCTTAACCGCAATCTTTTTCACTAATTTTTGATTGTAAGCATCCATGGCATCCAATCTATAAACCATATCATGCTTTTCCTTGTGTGTAGCCGAATAGCGTAGCGTAAACAATGGCTTAAAATCTTTTAGTCTTTCCTTTGTCTGTTTCCCTTCAACAGATTGAGGCTCATCAATAATCATAATCGGATTCATAGCTGCCAATACATCAATCGGACGACGCCAACGGAAACTTTCCTGCTCAGAATGAATCCGTCGCGCATCTTTCCCTTTCGCATTAAAAGCTTGAGAGTTGATGACCATAATTTGAAGGTCTGACGAATTGGCAAAACTATCCAAATCACCTAAACGTGAAGAATCGTAGACAAAATAGCGTGGTTGTTTGCCATACTCCATCTGAAAGTGGCTTGACATGATCTGTAGAGATTTGAGAACTCCTTCACGAATGGCTACACTTGGAACGACAATGACAAATTTAAGCCAGCCATAGCGTTTATTCAACTCCATAATTGTACGGATATAAGTGTAGGTCTTCCCTGTTCCCGTCTCCATCTCTATGGAAAAATTATAAGCTTCTCGTCCAGCAATCATATCAATCGATAGTTTATCAGAAGGACGCAAACCATAGCGAGTTTGCATAGTATGAACATTTTCTCGTATACTTGCTTGACTCAATTGAATCGGTGCATTTCGATAAGCATCTAAAACCAAATCTACCTCATCTGACTTGAGACGACCTAGATCCGCCATATACTGAACTCCAGTATGTTTGGCTTGCCCTTGAAATAAATCTGCAATGGCACTAACCGCATCCAACTGGAATTGTTGTTTTTTAAATTGTAATCTCATTGCAAATACCTCCCAAGAACAAGTAACTAAGAATAAATAAGATAATAACAATCGGTTGAATATTTACGAAAATATTATCCATGCTAAAATCTAACTGTCTAATTTCTTTACACTTTGCTCTATGATAATCGTACTCACTATAATTTTCTTGTTGCTGAAGAATAAGATTATATTTTTCTACTATAACTTTAAATTTAGCATTCTTCTTTTTAAAATTATAACCTTGTAGAGATAACCATTGAAGTGATTCTTTAAGTTTATTAATTTCTATATGGTGATAATGGAATTTCAAAGCACGTTCTCTATAGTTTAATGTGGACACATAATATTGAATGATAACTGTATACATAGAAAAACATCCTGAAACCACTTTTTTTATCAAACCTTCATTTGGAACTATCAATGAAATAACTAATAAGGTACTAGATAAAATAGCCATCAAAAGTAAATACATGTCCCACTTACTAGCATATCCCTCAAGTCGTTCACTAGCCAAAATACGAGCTCGTCTAACTATTTTTAGTTTTCTAATTTCATCTTGAATCATTTCATCAAGCTTCTCAAAATTGCTATTTTTGCTATTATTCTTCTTTTTGATATTTTTGACGTTTTTATTAAAACTCATAGCCTACACCACCTTCACTTTCGTATGTGGTGACAATTCTTTGAAGATTTCACTTACGTTAATCTTATCTGCTGAATTGGCAAATGAGCTATCACGGAAAACAGTACGGAGTGGTTGTGCTTGAGCGATGTGACGGATAACTTCTTCAGAGATTTCATCTTCAAAACAAGCCATGAGTGATCCTTGATCTACATCATAAACTTCTGCTCCTGCTACTTTCTCCCAATCAATAGCTAATGACAATTCCATTCCCCATGTCAGCATAACTTGGAAAAGTAGGTCAAGCCCAGTACGTCCTTCCTTGATATTGGATACACTATCAAAAAGTTCTCCTTGGATAAATTGATCTGGCCGAGCTGAAACATCTTTGAAATTAGAAGAAGCTAACTTGTAGGCCTTAAATCCAAAGTCTTGTTTGCCAACCAACTCTGGATGCTCTTCCTGAATCTTTGCAGCAGCACGACGTATCCGTTCACGTGAAATCTGATCAATAGTTTCATAACCTGCTTCTTTAGCAGCAGACTTATCAGCTACTTCCTCATCCAAAGTACACAGGATAAACTTACGATTTCCACCATCTTCCGCATTCAGTTGCATGACTGCATCTGCCGTAGTACCAGAACCACCAAAGAAGTCAAAAATAATAGATTCTTCTTGACTATAAAGCTGTATAACACGTTTTAATAATGGTACTGATTTTGGATATGTAAAATAAGCATTTCCATCAAATAGTCTCTTTAAATCTTGACTAGCAGATTGTGAATGTCCAACATCTTGATATTTCCAAATTGTCATTGGAGTTATCGTCTGTTTAGTCTCTGATAAAAATCGTTTTATCGATGGTACATTATCTCCATTCGGACCAAACCAAATGCGCTTATCCAAAACAAATTCTTCAAATCTATCTCGATTCAATCTCCAACTATAACCACTTGGTGGCATAACTTTACGTCCACTTGGTGTCACAATTTCGTAAATATTATTTT
This sequence comes from Streptococcus sp. 1559, assembly GCF_013276735.1. NCBI lineage: Bacteria > Bacillati > Bacillota > Bacilli > Lactobacillales > Streptococcaceae > Streptococcus > Streptococcus sp. 1559. The sequence goes on along the minus strand of NZ_VMLO01000074.1, from coordinate 6,496 downwards.
GAATTGCTGGACCAACTGATAGATCTCCAGATTTCCATATTCCTCTTGGATCATTATCAGGATTTGAATAACGATCATTAGCCTCATCACTTCTAGGTAATCCATTACATACTGAAATTTCTATATTTTTTGAATACGCCAAAATATAGTCATGACTCTCTGAAAAGTGCTTTTTCAAATTTACAGGCGAATATGCACGTTCCCAAATTACATTAGCTATAAAATTCTCCTCCCCAAATATCTCATCACAGATAGCTTTCAGATTAGCTTGTTCATTATCATCGATAGAGATAAAGATGACACCTGAATCTTTGAGGAGGTTACGAGCTAGGCGGAGGCGTGGATACATCATATTGAGCCAGTCTGAGTGATAACGGGCCGAATTTTTTTCATTTTTTGTGAGCCCAATGACCTGGCGCCCTTCTTCATCCAAAAGTTCCATCTCTTCCTTCAACTCTTCGTCTGTTTTTTGGAACTTATCAGAATATACAAAGTCTTTCCCTGTATTATAGGGTGGATCGATATAAATCATATCAATTTTTCCTAGATAGGATTCTTGTAAGATTTTCAAGACTTCTAAATTATCTCCAGTAATAAAGACATTTTCACTGTTTTCAAAGTCAACACTTTCATCAAGATCTGGTCTTAGGGTTTTGGTAGTTGGTCGCCCAGCTTCTGCAATAGCTTCACGCTTTCCAACCCAAGTAAACTCATAGGATTCTCGACCATCCACAATTTCCTCTGATAAAAACTGTTTAAGCTTCTCAAAGTCAATCGCAGAACGTAATCTGCCGTATTCATCCCTCTTTTCCGTCAGAACTTCAGGAAAAAGTTGACCAATTTTTGAAATATTATCTGTAAAAACATCTTTTGAAGTGAGAGTTAATTTCTCAAGTCCAGAGTTTTCACCTGTGTGCTGTGCTGTGCTGTGCTCATGGTAGTATCCTTTCTTAGCTTTGTCAAGCTTTTGTAATTTTAATTTTATAAAAAATTAAGTTGGCTTATCCTATCTTTGTAATGCTTCATTTTTAATACATTACAGCTTCATTTTATCAAAAATAAGGATTGAAATCAAAAGAGTTCTCTAATCTCAATTTCTGATTTTTCTTTATATTTATACTCTTCAAAAATCTCTTCAAACCACATCAACGTCGCCTTACCGTATATANNACAGTGTTTTGAGCAGCTTGCGGCTAGCTTCCTAGTTTGCTATTTGATTTTCATTGAGTATTATTATTTTTTATTCTTTACAGATTCAAAATAGACCTTTATTATTTTTCTAAAAAAGGAAAGCTCTGCGGCCTTCCTTCGTCTTACTTGCGTTTCTTCTTCGCTTTCTTCATTTTGTTAGCCATACGTTTCATGGACTGTTTCATAGCAAATTCACCAATTTTACCTTTGAGTCCACCACCAAACATCTGACTCATATCTGGCATTCCTGCTCCTCCGAGAGCTGACAAGTCAGGCATACCACCTTGTCCCATCATTCCTTCAAGGGCAGACATATCCATTCCTCCCATATTTGGCATATTTTTAGGAAGATTGTTTGGATTGATCCCCATTTGCTTCATCATCTTGTTCATATCTCCAGACATAACACCCTGCATGAGCTGTTTAGCCTGGTTAAAGTCCTTGATGAATTTATTAACTTCGACAAAGGTATTTCCAGAACCTGCAGCGATACGACGACGACGGCTTGGATTTAACAAATCTGGGTTTTCACGTTCCTCAGGTGTCATGGAAGACACGATGGCACGTTTGCGCGCGATCTGACGCTCATCCACCTTCATGTTTTGAAGGGCTGGATTGTTGGCCATACCTGGAATCATCTTGAGCAAGTCTTCCATTGGGCCCATGTTTTGCACCTGATCCAACTGAGCAATGAAATCATTGAAATCAAAGGTATTCTCACGCATCTTCTCAGCCATTTCAAGAGCTTTTTGCTCATCGTATTCCTGAGAAGCTTTCTCAATCAGAGTGAGCATATCCCCCATACCAAGGATACGGCTAGACATGCGGTCTGGGTGGAAGGTTTCGATATCTGTAATTTTTTCACCTGTACCAGTGAACTTGATTGGTTTTCCAGTGATGTGACGAACAGATAGAGCCGCACCACCACGAGTATCGCCATCAATCTTGGTAAGGATAACCCCAGTTACTTCCAACTGAGCATTAAACTCATGCGCAACATTGGCTGCTTCCTGACCAATCATAGCATCAACGACAAGCAAGATTTCATTTGGTTGAGCCAATACTTTCACATCACGAAGCTCATTCATGAGGAGCTCATCAATCTGCAAACGACCCGCAGTATCAATCAAGACATAGTCGTTATGATTAGTTTGAGCTTGTTCCAAACCTTGACGAACAATCTCAACAGCTGGTACTTCTGTACCAAGAGCAAAGACAGGCACATCAATCTGTTGACCCAGTGTCTTCAGCTGGTCAATAGCAGCTGGACGATAAATATCCGCCGCAATCATCAAAGGACGAGCATTTTCTTCCTTCTTGAGTTTGTTGGCCAATTTACCAGCAAAAGTTGTCTTACCAGCCCCCTGCAAACCAACCATCATGATGATTGTAGGAATCTTAGGTGATTTGATAATTTCTGCCGTATCAGAACCTAAAACGGTTGTCAATTCCTCATCAACGATTTTAATAATCTGTTGCGCAGGATTAAGTGTATCAATGACCTCATGGCCGACTGCACGCTCACGAACTTTCTTGATAAAATCCTTTACAACAGGCAAGGCAACGTCGGCCTCGAGCAAGGCCAAGCGAATTTCTTTGGTTGCCTCTTGGACATCAGATTCAGAGATTTTTCCTTTTTTACGTAGATTTTTAAAGACGTTCTGCAAACGTTCTGTTAAACTTTCAAATGCCATTTTTCTTCCTCTTATTCTCTATTATCAATGCTTGTTAAAATTTCTATCTGCTCCTGCAGAAAGTCATCCTTGGGATAGCGCTCCAAAATCTGATCAAAAATCTGACTGCGGACAATGTAGTCCGAGTACATGTGCAATTTCATCTCATAATCTTCCAGAATCTTTTCTGTTCGCTTGATATTGTCATAGACAGCCTGACGACTGACACCGAACTCCTCGGCAATCTCAGCAAGGCTGTAATCATCAGCGTAATAGAGCTCTATATAATTCATTTGCTTATCTGTCAAAAGCGCTGCATAAAATTCAAAGAGCGCATTCATACGATTGGTTTTTTCGATTTCCATAACTTTTATTATACCAAAAATTAGCCTAATCTACCACATTAGGAAGCCAATCCGAGAAGATAGCCAGGTAAATTTGAAAAAAATAAGAGCCTAGCCCCAAGTAATTTCCAATTGATAGCTAGCAAAGGGATGTCCCTCTTGATTTTGTAGTTGATAATCTAGTTCAATCTTTTGTCTATCAACTTGATAATGACTCGTTTGGATGATAAACTCCTGCATGCCCATAGGTGTAGGAATATAGGCTAAACTATCACTATCCTTTAAAAAGCGCATAATGGTCTTGGGATTGGAAAAACGACTCATCACCAGTTCTTGACCATGAAATTTAATCACTACTTTTTCCTTTTCCTCATTATAGAAAAGCAGGTAGCTATAATCTCCTTTTTTATGCACTTCCACGTCATAAAGCTGGTCAATCACTTCCAACTGCTCATCAAACTGAATCGTATTTCGCATCCGAATCTTCACATCAGGTCCTCTTTCTTGTCTCTTGTCCTACTATTTTACCAAAAACTCTAGCTTTTTGCTATAATGGTCATATGAACGAAAAAGTATTCCGTGACCCAGTTCACAACTACATCCATGTCAATAATCAAATCATCTATGACTTGATTAATACAAAAGAATTTCAACGTTTGCGCCGTATTAAGCAACTGGGAACTTCCAGTTATACCTTCCACGGTGGAGAACACAGTCGCTTCTCCCATTGTCTTGGAGTCTATGAGATTGCTCGTCGCATCACGGAGATTTTTGAAGAAAAATATCCTGAAGAATGGAATCCTGCCGAGTCTCTCTTGACCATGACCGCGGCCCTCCTACATGACCTTGGGCATGGTGCCTACTCCCATACTTTTGAACATCTCTTTGATACAGATCATGAGGCCATTACTCAGGAAATCATCCAAAGTCCTGAAACGGAGATTCACCAAGTCCTGCTACAAGTGGCGCCTGATTTCCCAGAAAAGGTTGCCAGTGTCATCGACCATACCTATTCTAACAAGCAGGTCGTACAACTCATTTCTAGCCAGATTGATGCAGACCGCATGGACTATCTCTTGCGCGACTCCTATTTTACAGGAGCATCCTATGGGGAATTTGACCTGACTCGCATCCTCCGAGTCATTCGTCCTGTCGAAAATGGTATCGCCTTTCAGCGCAATGGCATGCACGCCATCGAAGACTACGTCCTCAGTCGCTACCAGATGTACATGCAGGTTTATTTCCACCCCGCAACACGCGCCATGGAAGTTCTCCTACAGAATCTTCTCAAACGCGCCAAGGAACTCTATCCTGAGGACAAGGATTTCTTTGCCCGAACTTCTCCACACCTCCTGCCTTTCTTCGAAAAAAATGTGACCTTGTCTGACTATCTAGCTCTGGATGATGGTGTGATGAATACCTACTTCCAACTCTGGATGACCAGTCCTGACAAGATTCTTGCAGACCTGTCGCAACGCTTTGTCAACCGCAAGGTCTTTAAATCCATTACTTTTTCACAAGAAGACCAAGACCAACTCGCTAGCATGAGAAAATTGGTTGAGGATATCGGCTTTGATCCCGACTACTACACTGCCATTCATAAGAATTTTGACCTCCCTTATGATATCTATCGTCCCGAATCTGAAAATCCACGGACACAGATTGAGATTTTACAAAAAAATGGTCAACTGGCCGAACTCTCTAGCCTGTCTCCTATCGTCCAATCCCTTGCTGGCAGTCGCCACGGAGATAATCGCTTTTATTTTCCAAAAGAAATGTTGGACCAAAACAGCATCTTTGCTAGCATTACCCAGCAATTTTTACACTTAATTGAGAACGATCATTTTACCCCAAATAAAAACTAGAAGAGGAATTTTATGAGTATTAAACTAATCGCTGTCGATATTGACGGAACCCTAGTCAACAGTCAAAAGGAGATTACTCCTGAAATCTTTTCTGCCATCCAAGATGCCAAAGAAGCTGGTGTCAAAGTCGTCATTGCAACTGGCCGCCCTATCGCAGGTGTTGCCAAACTTCTGGACGACTTGCAGTTGAGAGACGAGGGTGACTATGTTGTGACCTTCAATGGTGCCCTTGTCCAAGAAACTGCTACAGGGCATGAGATTATCAGCGAATCCTTGACTTATGAGGATTATCTGGATATGGAATTTCTCAGTCGTAAGCTCGGTGTCCACATGCATGCTATTACTAAAGACGGTATCTATACTGCCAATCGCAATATCGGAAAATACACAGTGCACGAATCAACCCTCGTCAGCATGCCTATCTTCTACCGCACACCTGAAGAAATGGCTGACAAGGAAATCGTCAAGTGTATGTTCATCGATGAGCCTGAGGTTCTCGATGCTGCAATTGAAAAGATACCAGCAGAATTTTACGAACGCTACTCTATCAACAAGTCTGCTCCTTTCTACCTCGAACTCCTTAAAAAGAATGTAGACAAGGGGTCAGCCATCACTCACCTAGCTGAAAAACTCGGATTGACCAAAAATCAAACCATGGCTATCGGTGACGAAGAAAATGACCGTGCCATGCTGGAAGTCGTTGGGAACCCCGTTGTCATGGAAAATGGAAATCCAGAAATCAAAAAAATCGCCAAATACATCACTAAAACAAATGACGAATCCGGTGTTGCCCATGCCATCCGAACATGGGTACTGTAAGAGGGTATGAATAGACGAAAACCGCTCAGTTGAGCGGTTTTTATAGTAAAATGAAATAGGAATAGGACAAATCAATTTCTAGTAATGTTTTAGAAGTCCAGATACACTATTCTAGTTTCAATCTACTATAGTATCTAATTACATACCCCCTGCTGGAATCGATAAATAGAAAAAACCTTATTTTAAGGCTCTTCCTATACTATTTATCAATAACCCTCTTTTAGAGTATGTCCGTAAGTTTGAATAATTTGTTGTATATCTTTATGCCTTAGTAATCTTGAAACAGCCCATATATCAACACCTTTTGATAATAGACTTCCTGCGAAACAATATATGGTAGAATAGTTCTATGAATTATGAAGCAAGTGAACAACTAACTGATGCACGATTTAAGCTCCTGGTTGGTGTTCAGTGCACGACTTTTGAAGAGATGTTAGCTGTATTAAAAAGAGATTATCAAGGTAAACACGCAAAAGGGGGACGAAAACCTAAACTAAGCCTAGAATACCTTCTTATGGCGACTTCAATATGTGCGAGAATATCGAACTTATGAAGAAATTGCGGCTGATCTTGGTATTCACGAAAGCAACTTAATCCGTCGGAG
>NZ_VMLO01000073.1:0-13269 GCF_013276735.1 Streptococcus sp. 1559 | reverse complement strand
ACTGGCTTGAAGCCATAATCAAAGTCTGACAGACGTTTAGAAAGCTCTCCATCCCCACGGTTATGAAGGCGAACAAGTCCTACCTGTTCTGTACGACCTAAATCAACTTCCCACCAAGGCTGGTTTTCAAATTTTGTATGGGTAATTGATTGCTGGCTATAACTACTATTGGTATTGCCATCCAAGGCACGACTAGCATCTCCACCAAAATCAGTAGAACTTTGCTTAGCTTGTTTTTTCCAAGCGATATTCTCAGCACGATATACTTGGACTTCTGCAAGACTGAGGGCATTATAGCCTTCTAGCTCAATCCGAACATAGCGCGCTTTTTTATGGTTAATCGCAATTTGTGCTGACACATCTTTAAGAGATGTTATTCGTTTTCTCTCAATTTCTTTACCAGAACTGTCTAACAGAATGACATCAAAGTTTGCCAATCTATCCTGGGCAGTGTCTGTTCGGTTGTAAATATTGATTTGGCGAATGGTTTCTTCTTTAGCCAAATCTACTTGCCACCAAGGCTTAGATTGGAAGTTGGTATGAGTGACAGAATTGTGACCATAGTTACCATCAACTTTGCCATCCACAGCTCTTCTAGCATCTCCTTCGAAAGCTGTCGAACTTTGAGTAACCTGTTTCCCTAAGGTAATATTTTCCATTGGTTCCGCGCTTGGTTGACTAGAAGATTGGGGCAGAGCCTGTTTCTTAAAGAATCGCACTTTATCCAATTTTGGATCACGATAACCATGTTTATCCAAGGTAGTTCGTTTACCAATATTAAAGTTAGGAATATCATTCATTCGACTTTCAAAATAGCCACGAGAACGGTGTTTAAAGCGTGAATTACCTGTAAATGTAACAATATCACGATCGTTATGAATCAAGGGAGTCACAACATTATCATTATCAACCACATAATGCTTAATTTTTCCACTAACAGCTAATTTACGGCTTTCCAAACCAACATCCCAGAAATCATTCTCAGCATTCCAAACCGCTCTGGAAGTAATCACTTTAGGCGCACTGAAAGTCGTCACTTTTCGCAATACATGGTTATAAAAATCAGGATATTTTTGGTAAGCTTCAACCGCTGCAATCTGAGCTAGGTAGCCTCCAAGAGAATGGCCTGTCATATACAACTTGGTAATACTTGTATCCTTGGCTAATTCCCCAACAACCTTGCGGATATCATCCGCTTGCGCTGGTTTATTTCCTCCTAACAAAACAAAATCTGCACTTAAATCTTTTGCATCATTCCGTCTTGTTCCACGTATAGCCAACATGTGCACCGTTCCATCTTTGAGATAAGGAAGGTCGCTCTTGGTCTCAAATAAGAAAGCATCCAAGCCACTATCTGTATGATAGGCTTTTTTCATCTTCCAGAAAGAAGCCAATTCATTGTGCATGAGTTTGTATTCTTGACGGTCAAGATAGAGACTAGGGAAAGGATTCTTATGATCTAAAATTTTCTCAATATAATCATCGTCTCGATAGGCTAACTCCATAAAGAGAAGAGAATCACGGTCTGTGACATACCATTCTTTCTTATTGTCATCTTCTCCATCTGCCAAACCATCCCCATCACTGTCTGCTAGCAAGGGATGACTGTTATATCCTAGATAATCCTTACCATCTTTGTTGTACACATAAAGTTCATCTTTGTTTTTGATGCCATCTTGGTCATCATCCCCTTCCAAATCAAGAACTTTTTCACCGTAGAGAGATTCATCAATCAAATCATTTTCTAAATGCAATTCCCCTTTGGAAATCTTCACCAAATCTTCTGCTGTTAGAGAACGAGTATTTGTTGGTTTTTCTGTCACAGCTTCTTCTTTAGTTTCTTCTACAGGAGCAAGAATAGGTAAGTATTGAGCTGGCTCGGTTATCTCTACTTTTGACTCTTCCCTTTTGTTTTCAAGAACTTCACTTGCTTCCGGAAGCGTTTGAGGAGCTAGTCTTGACTCCTCTCTAAGAGGAGTTTCTAGTTTTGGAGTAGCATTTTCCGGCTCTCTCAATTCCTCCTTAGGATCTAGCACTCTTGTTGCCACTTCAGATGTTACATCTTGCTGTAGTTCATTGGCTGAAATTCCAGCTGGAGCTAGAAATGCAAAGCCGACTGCAACAGATACAACTCCGATACTTAATTTTTTTATGCCAAAGCGCATCATTCGTTGACCAATTTTCATTATTCTTTATCTTTCTTTTCGTTTATTTGTAAGCAGACTCAAGCGAAATCTCCTTGTCCCCTATATAGGACAAGACTGAGAAATTCAGAAAGTAATACTCTTCGAAAATCTCTTCAAACCACGTCAGCGTCGCCTTACCGTAGATATGGTCACTGNNTTCCTAGTTTGCTCTTTGATTTTCATTGAGTATAAATTCATTCTTATCTCTTCTTATCATACTAGTCTGCTTGGCTAGGAAGCTAATTCCAGCATCCTAGATTCTTGTCTTTCACAATGCTAACTATCAGACTCTTTCAGTTACAAGAGTAGGAAGAAACCCATAGTCTACCTATGTTTCTTCTTTGTTCCGAATAGCCAGTCAATCATGAAAAGGTAGAGGTATTCCCCCTTTTAAATCTTTTTTCTTACAATTCTGCAAGAATCGCTTTAAGCAAACCTTTGAAATCACCTTTGACACCTTCAGTCACTTCTACAACTTCTTCGTGATTGAGTTCTTCTTGGAAACCAGCCGCAAAGTTAGTGATACATGAAATTCCCAGAACTTTCAAGCCAGAGTGGGCTGCCACGATAACTTCAGGAACCGTAGACATACCAACTGCATCTGCTCCCAGTGTCTTATAGGCACGGATTTCTGCTGGTGTTTCATAAGTTGGACCAGTAACACCGATATAGACACCTTCATCAAGCTTGATATCAAGTTTTTTAGCAACTTCATGGGCAGTAGCACGGTATTCTGGAGTGTAGGCCTTAGACATATCTGGGAAACGTGGACCAAAGTCATCCAAGTTTTCACCCATCAATGGATTTTGCCCCGTCATGTTGATATGGTCTGAGATAGCCATCAAAGTACCAGGACCATATCCAATACCACCAGCTGCATTGGTTACAATGACACCTTCACATCCAAGAACTTTCATGACACGTACTGGGAAAGTCACGACCTCCAGAGGATTTCCTTCGTAAAAATGGAAACGACCTTGAAGAGCCAAGACCTTGCGACCTGCAAGGTCACCATATACTAATTTACCAGCGTGACCGACTACTGTAGAGCGGCCCCAGTTTGGAATCTCAGCATAGTCTACTGCAACTGGATTTTCGATTTCTTCTGCCAGTTCTCCCAGTCCTGATCCAAGGATTAGACCGAACTCAGGCGCTTGAATTCCCTTGTCTTTCAGGAAAGCAGCTGTTTCATGGATTTTGTTTAAAAATGTCATTGTGTGTCTCCTTTATTATTTTTTTAGCATTTGACCGATTTTTTCAAAAGTTTTAGCATTGCGAATGGTAATGTGGCGATAGAAAGGCATCTTGAGCAGATCCTTGTGATAGGCAGTTTTAGAGTAGGTTTCTTCAGAAAATTTCCCCAGAAAATCCCAAGTTTTCCAAAATAAAGCACTTCATCTTTCAGCTCTAAACTTTCAACTGTCGCGATGACTTGGTCCACATCCAAACCCTCAGTGTAAAAGAGAAAATCTTTTCGTGCCAAGTCTCTGTTCCACCAAGCTGGTAGATTTTCAAGTTCCGCCTCAAAGTCCTCTAGACTCAGTAAAGAAAAGCTCTGAATAAATGGATAATGGACTGCAAAGAAAGTCTCTAGCTTTTCAACCAATTGGGCTTTGGAATCTATCGAAGTAAAGAAAATATTGCCACTATTGATGTAGCTCTCAACCTTTTCCAGTCCCAAGTTTGTCAATTCTTGACGAAGCTCCGCCATGACGACCTTATTCTTACCACCAACATTGATACCTCTCACCAGCAAAGCATAGCGCGTCATCTTATACCAATTTATCTAAGAAACTTTCCCCAATCATAGCAGTTTCCACACCAAAGTTATCGGCAACAGTCGCTGAAATATCTGCAAAATGTCCTACTGGAATGAGACCATTTCCTTTAAAGGCAGGGCTATAGGCCAACAATGGAATATATTCCCGAGTGTGATCCGTTCCTGCATACGTTGGGTCATTTCCATGGTCCGCAGTAATCAAGAGAAGGTCATTCTCTCTCATAGCTGCGATAATTTCAGGTAAGCGTTCATCAAACTCATGCAAACAATCACGGTAACCGTGAGCATTACGACGATGGCCGTAAAGGGCATCAAAGTCAACTAGGTTTGTGAATGAGAATCCTTTTTCAAACTCAGCAAGTCCCATAGTCTTCAATAGTGTATCAATTCCATGACTATTTGACTTGTTGTGACCCATGTCATGGTTGATACCAGCACCGTTAAAGATATCGTTGATTTTACCCACAGCATAAGTATCGATACCAGCCTCATTCAATTTATCCAAAACAGTTGGGGAAAATGGAGATACAGCCAAGTCACGACGGTTTGCCGTACGAGTGAAGTTACCTGGTTCACCTACATAAGGGCGAGCAATGATGCGACCAAGAAGGGCAGGACGCTCAAGGGTAATCGAACGAGCGTATTCACAGATACGGTACAATTCATCCAAAGGAATAATGTCTTCGTGGGCAGCAATCTGCAAAACAGGGTCAGCTGAAGTATAGATAATCAACTCTCCAGTTTCCATCTGACGTGGTCCAAAATCATCGATAACAGCCGTTCCTGAATAAGGTTTGTTGGCTTCACGAATAACCTTGCGTCCTGAGAATTCTTCGATTTTTGTCAGGATTTCTTCTGGGAATCCGTTCCAGAAAGTATCGAAAGGCTCAGTAATGTTGAGTCCCATGATTTCCCAGTGTCCAGTCATAGTATCCTTACCAAGAGATACTTCCTCTAATTTTGTTGCATATCCAGTTGGATTGCTTTCAGCTGCTACAGTCTTAAGAGGAGTTTCACGAGGAATATTTCCAAGACCTATTTTAGCCATGTTTGGGACATTCAAACCAACTGTTTTTGAAATGTGTCCCAGTGTGTCAGAAGCTCCATCTGGAACCCCTGCATTGACAAAGTTATTAGCATCTGGTGCTGCACCGATTCCTACAGAATCCAGTACCACCAAATGAATACGATTAAATTTAGACATCTTATGCCCCCTTCTATTTTCCTTTTTTTGAAGTTGAAATCTGAACTCCATCTCGTCCAGCAACGATTACCTTATCCACCATTTGGTTGAATAAACCATGCTCCACAACACCAACGACATGGTCCAATTCTTGTCCAAAAGCAATTGGATTTTCAATGACATCCAAGGCGAGGTCAATGATAAAATTCTGCATATCCGTCACAAAACGTTGGCCGTCTTTTTCACGGAAACTTGGTTTGTAGCCAGCTCGCTCAAAACGACGAAAGACTTGTTCTGCGCCATACTGAACCACTTCTACTGGCAATTTAAAAGCACCTAGTTTTTCGACCAGCTTGCTTTCATCCACCACCCAAATGTATTCTTTTGATGGTGTTGCGACCACCTTTTCCATGAGAAGGGCACCACCACCGCCTTTGATTCCGTTAAACTGACTATCCACTTCATCCGCGCCATCAACCGTCACATCGACAAAGTCTACTTGGTCAATAGACTTGAGCGGGATATTAAGGGCTTCTGCCTGTTTAGTGGTCACACTAGAAGTTGTTACAGCTGTAATCTGCAATCCTTCTTCCTTGATACGACGACCGATTTCTTCTACAAAATAATAGGCAGTCGAGCCTGTTCCAAGTCCAACGACCATTCCATCGCTCACGAACTCAGCAGCCTTGATACCTGCCATTTTCTTCAGATTTTCCACCGATTTACCTCCATCATTCTCAGTTCTTATTCTACTATGAAATCGCTTTTTATTCAAGTAAAAAGATCAAATTTACATTTTTTATCAATCTTTCTTTGAAAACATGCATTTTATTTTTATAAAACGAATAAAAATGAATTTATCTTTTATGTATTTGCTTTGTTCATCTCTTTCCAGTTCCAAAAACAAGACCTTAACTTTGATACGTCTAGTTTAGCATTAAAGCAGGCGCATTTCAAGAATCATAAATTAAGAGAAGGAAGTGGGTTTATCTATCTATTTTAAACAAGTTTATCTTTGCTTACCCTCTCTTGTTGACAAATAATTTTCATTACTTTAGGAATACAATTACTAATCTCCGTTGGCAAAACCACATACTGTTCTTGAGCTAGTTCTTGGGCAATAGCTGAATGAAGATGGGTCGCTACCGTCACACATTCGTAGAGACTGGCCTGTCGGAATTGGCCTGCAAATCCTGCAATCATTCCAGCAAGAGTATCTCCCATCCCCCCAGTCGCCTGATAGGGACCGCCGACCTGTAACTGGTAATAATCAGATTGGCTAGCTTGCCAAATACGAGTAGCCGGACCTTTCTCCACCAAAATTGTTCCTTGAGGAAATGAAGTCAGGGCACTAGCTGTTGCATCTTCCTTTTGCTTTTCAATAGCAATACCAGACAGCTTTTCCCATTCTTTTTGGTGGGGAGTTAGGATAAGCTGGTTAGACGGAAACGACAAACTTGTCCTAGCAAGAATGGTCAGGGCACCACCATCTACAATCAAAATCTGATTCTGTTTTAAGCTAGCAAAGACCTGTTTGACTAGATCTTCTCCAAAAGCATCGTCTCCTAAACCAGGTCCCAGCAAGACAACTTCTGCCTTCTCCAACTGCTCTTTTAACAATTGCTTGTCTTGAAGAGAAAATGCCATAGCCTCAGGTAAATGGCTGTGCAGAGCTGGAATATTTTCCCTGTCCGTTCCAACGGTCACCAATCCTGCACCACTCTTAACAGCAGCTAGTGCAGCCATAATGATAGCACCTCCATAAGGATAAGTGCCACCAAGCAGCAGCAGACGACCATGGTCTCCTTTATGACTTGTACGAGAACGTTCAATAATAACTTTTTCTAGTAAAGTTTGATCAATCACTTTCATCGTTTTTTCCTCTCGCTTTTATTATACAACAAAAAGGAGGCGCAGACCTCCTTTTGTAATCTTATATCTAAAATTTAATACTCATTTCTGCCATTTCAGATATAGCTATAGAAAATACACTCTCTTCAGCGATTTTTCTCTTATTTTCTATCCAATGTCCGAAGTGCTGCCTGATAAGTTTGCTCCATTAGCATGGTAATGGTCATAGGGCCTACACCTCCAGGAACTGGTGTGATGTGGCTAGCAAGTGGGGCAACTGCCTCATAGTCAACATCTCCACAGAGCTTCCCATTTTCATCGCGGTTCATACCGACATCAATGACAACCGCACCTGGTTTGACAAAGTCAGCAGTCACAAACTTAGCACGACCGATTGCGACTACAAGAATATCTGCTTTAGCAGCCACCTTGGCAAGATTATGGGTGCGTGAATGGGTCAAGGTTACTGTTGCATTTTTGGCTAAAAGAAGCTGGGCCATGGGTTTTCCAACAATGTTTGAACGACCGATGACGACCGCATTTTTACCTTCTAATTCAATCCCATATTCATGAAACATTTCCATAATTCCTGCAGGTGTCGAAGGAATCATGACTGGATGACCAGACCAGAGACGCCCCATGTTTAAGGGATGGAACCCATCCACATCCTTTTCTGGATCAATAGACAATAGAACCGCCTCTTCATCAATGTGTTTTGGTAATGGCAACTGGACCAAAATCCCATGCCAAGCTGGATCCTGATTATATTTAGCAATCAGGTCTAACAATTCCTCTTGAGCAATGGTCTCTGGAACTCGCACTACTTCGCTACGGAAACCAGCCGCAAGAGCTGACCTCTCCTTGTTGCGAACGTAGACTTGGCTGGCTGGATTATCCCCAACCAAAATCACTACCAAACCAGGTACTAGACCTGTTTCTTCCTTTAATTTTGCAGTCTTTTCAGCCAATTGCCCCTGCAATTTGACCGCTAAAGCTTTCCCATCAATGATCTGTGTCATATCACTTCTCTTTTCTTTCAAATATCTTCCATTATAGCAAAAACTGCCTGCACCCCCTAACACTTATTTCCTAGGCTATCCTATAGTTTCAAACTATAAGAAAAATCTCTGGTTGAGCTTTTCACTAATCTTGTCTTGAAATTTTAAAATAGATTATAAAACCTTACTCAAGAAGTCTTTAGTCCGTTGTTCTTGGGTTTGTTCAAAAATCTGTTCAGGTATTCCGTCTTCAACAACCACACCGTCTGCCATAAAGATGACACGATCTGCCACCTCACGGGCAAATCCCATCTCATGTGTTACGATAACCATGGTCATTCCTGACTTGGCTAGATCTTGCATAACAGCCAATACCTCACCCACCATTTCAGGATCCAAGGCTGAAGTTGGCTCGTCAAAGAGTAAAACATCTGGTTCCATAGCCAACCCACGCGCGATAGCAATCCGTTGCTGCTGCCCACCTGACAAACTCTGTGGATAAGCGTCTGCCTTATCCGGCAAACCAACTTTTTCCAACAGCTCTTGAGCTCTCTTCTCAGCAACTGCCTTGCTTTCACCTTTGGTCTTGATAGGTGACAAGGTAATATTTTCCATCACAGTCATATTAGGAAAGAGGTTAAATTGTTGGAAAACCATGCCCATCTTCTCACGCATGGCAAAGAGGTCATTCTTCTTGTCCGTAATATCGACTCCCTCAAAGATAACCTTCCCCTTGGTTGCTTCCTCCAACAAATTCATAGAGCGAAGCAAGGTAGATTTCCCGCTCCCCGAAGGACCGATGATAACGACAACTTCTCCTCTTTTAATCTCGAGGTTGATGCCCTTCAATACTTCATTCTTTCCAAAAGATTTATGTAAATTTTCAATTTTTATCAAGATTTCTGTCATTATTTCTTATCTCCTTGTCCCATATGTTTTTCAAAAGCTTTCAAGGCTACTGTCAGAATAGAGGTCATAATCAAGTAGTAAAATGCTGCAAATAAAAGTGGTGTTAAAGGTAGATAGGTTGTTGTAGAAACTGTTGTAGCCCCATTCCACAACTCCATGACCCCAATAGCTGATAAGAGGGAGCTGTCCTTGATAATGGTGATAAATTCGTTCCCCAATGCTGGCAAAATATTTTTGATTGCTTGTGGCAAAATCACATACCGCATCGCATTTTTAGGACGAATCCCTAAAGAATAGGACGCCTCTAACTGCCCCTTAGGAACCGCATTAATCCCAGCACGAACAGTCTCAGAAACATAAGCACCACTGTTCATAGAAATAATCAAAATCCCTGGAATCAGACGAGAAAGATCAACACCCAAAATCCCAACCTGAATAGTCGGAGCATTGATGTGCATAAGAGCAAAGGTAATCATAATCTGAACCATCATAGGTGTCCCACGGAAAATCCAAACGTACAAGTTGGCCAGCCAAACAAGCGGTTTAAACTTTGAACGTTGCCCAAAAGCCAAGACAACCCCCAAAATGGTTCCCAAAATGACAACACAGATAGAAATAAGAACCGTCACAACAGCCCCATAGTTAAAATAAGGTAAATACTTAGGTAAAAAAGAAAAATTCATAGTCACACTGCTTTCTAAAATAGAATACTGTATGATTATAACGTATATTGAATTAAAATTCAAATCTTTTATCCAATTTATTTAAAAATCTTTAAACTAGCAGAATTAGCGAGAAATCTTAGTTTTTTTCTAGTCAAGTTGGCCTCCTTTATGGTAAAATAGTAACGATAAGAAATGAAGGAGAATCAAAATGGAATCACATTTGGTTAGAATCATCAACCGCCTTGAAGCAATGGCAAACGATGGCGGAAATTTAAAACGTAATTTTGAACGCGAAGGAGTTGTTGTTGCAGAAGTTGCGTACAGCCACGACGAAGAAAACGGCTCAATCTTTACCCTTCGTGACGTAGAAGCTCGCGAAACGTATACGTTTGATAGCATTGACTTAATTGCAATGGAGATTTACGAACTTCTCTACTAATCTAAAACAAGCTGGGATTGTCCCTGCATGTCTAACCAAAATCCTTTTTGTCTCACAAATAGGATTTTTTTATAGTCCAAATTCACAAAAATTTTCATTGCAACAACTTTTCAAAGCTGCAATCTTTTTACTTGCTTTACACCCCAATCCTGTTATAATGAGAGTATAGGAATTTGACTATTTTTGACCTTTAAACAGATCAGGATAAAGAAAGAAATGAGGTAGATATATGCTTTGTCAAAACTGTAAAATCAACGACTCAACAATTCATCTTTACACCAATCTCAATGGAAAACAAAAACAAATTGACCTCTGTCAAAACTGCTACAAGATTATCAAAACAGATCCTAACAATAGCCTCTTCAAAGGTATGACGGATCTGAACAATCGTGACTTCGATCCCTTTGGTGATTTTTTCAATGACCTAAACAATTTCAGACCTTCTAGCAATACTCCTCCTATTCCCCCAACCCAATCAGGTGGAGGTTACGGTGGAAACGGCGGTTATGGTTCCCAAAATCGTGGTTCTGCTCAAACTCCACCAGCAAGCCAAGAAAAAGGCCTGCTGGAAGAATTTGGTATCAACGTAACTGAGATTGCCCGTCGTGGAGACATTGACCCCGTTATTGGGCGCGACGATGAGATTATCCGTGTCATCGAGATTCTCAATCGTAGAACCAAGAATAATCCTGTTCTTATCGGTGAACCGGGTGTCGGAAAAACTGCCGTTGTCGAAGGCCTAGCTCAGAAAATTGTTGATGGTGATGTTCCACATAAACTCCAAGGCAAACAAGTCATCCGTCTGGATGTGGTTAGCTTGGTGCAAGGAACGGGGATCCGTGGACAATTTGAAGAACGCATGCAAAAACTCATGGAAGAAATTCGCAAACGTGAGGACATCATCCTCTTTATCGATGAAATCCATGAAATTGTCGGTGCTGGTTCTGCGAGTGATGGTAATATGGACGCAGGAAATATCCTCAAGCCAGCCCTTGCTCGTGGGGAACTGCAACTGGTCGGCGCTACTACCCTCAATGAATACCGTATCATTGAAAAGGATGCTGCCCTCGAGCGTCGTATGCAGCCTGTCAAGGTTGATGAACCAACGGTGGAAGAAACAATCACTATCCTCAAAGGGATTCAAAAGAAATACGAAGACTACCACCACGTTCAATATACCGATGCTGCAATTGAAGCAGCTGCAACTCTTTCCAATCGTTACATCCAAGATCGCTTCTTACCTGACAAGGCCATTGACCTCCTAGATGAAGCTGGTTCTAAGATGAATTTGACCTTGAATTTTGTAGACCCTAAAGTCATTGATCAGCGCTTGATTGAGGCTGAAAATCTCAAGTCTCAAGCTACACGAGAAGAAGATTTTGAAAAAGCCGCCTACTTCCGTGACCAGATTGCCAAATATAAGGAAATGCAAAAGAAAAAGGTCACAGACCAGGATACTCCAATCATCAGTGAAAAAACCATTGAGCATATTATTGAACAGAAAACCAACATCCCTGTTGGTGATTTAAAAGAGAAAGAACAATCTCAACTCATCCATCTAGCCGAAGATCTCAAGTCTCATATTATTGGCCAAGATGATGCAGTCGATAAGATTGCTAAGGCTATTCGCCGTAATCGTGTCGGTCTTGGTACGCCTAACCGTCCAATTGGAAGCTTCCTCTTTGTCGGACCAACTGGGGTCGGTAAGACAGAACTTTCCAAACAATTAGCTATCGAACTCTTTGGTTCTGCTGATAGTATGATTCGCTTTGATATGAGTGAATACATGGAAAAACACAGTGTGGCTAAGTTGGTCGGCGCTCCTCCAGGTTATGTTGGCTATGATGAGGCTGGTCAATTAACTGAAAAAGTTCGCCGCAATCCATATTCTCTCATCCTTCTCGATGAAGTGGAAAAAGCTCACCCAGATGTTATGCACATGTTTCTACAAGTCTTGGACGATGGTCGTTTGACAGATGGGCAAGGACGGACCGTTAGCTTCAAGGATGCCATCATTATCATGACCTCAAATGCAGGTACAGGTAAGTCTGAAGCCAACGTTGGATTTGGGGCTACTAGAGAAGGACGTACCAACTCTGTTCTCGGTGAACTCGGCAACTTCTTTAGCCCAGAGTTTATGAACCGTTTTGATGGCATTATCGAATTTAAGGCTCTCAGCAAGGATAATCTCCTTCAGATTGTCGAGCTCATGCTAGCAGATGTTAACAAGCGCCTCTCTAGCAACAACATTCATTTGGATGTAACTGACAAGGTCAAGGAAAAGCTGGTTGACCTAGGTTATGATCCAAAAATGGGAGCACGCCCACTTCGTCGGACTATTCAAGACTATATTGAGGACGCAATCACTGACTACTACCTTGAAAATCCAAGCGAAAAAGACCTCAAAGCAGTTCTGACTAGCAAGGGAAACATTCAAATTAAGTCTGCCAAAAAAGTTGAAGTAAAAACTTATGAAAAAGAAGTATAAATCCTATAGAAAAGGAGTAGAAAATGAAAATTTTCTGCTCTTTTTACTAAAATAACTATAAGTTCTTGACAGCTCTGCCTTTGTCCATTATGATAATAATAAAGATACTAGATAATGAGGAAAATGCAATGGCAAACCCAACTTTCGGAGAAAAAAAAGCAAATACAGACTATGTTGCACGCTATGGAGTGTATGCACTTATCCCTGACGCTAAACAAAAACAAATTGTTCTTATTCAAGCACCTAATGGCGCTTGGTTCCTACCAGGTGGCGAAATTGAAGCAGGTGAAAATCATCAGGAAGCCCTAAAGCGTGAATTGATTGAAGAGCTTGGTTTCACAGCTGAAATTGGTACCTATTATGGACAGGCTGATGAATACTTCTACTCTCGTCATCGTGATACCTACTACTACAATCCTGCCCACCTCTATGAAGCGACTTCTTTCAAAGAAGTGCAAAATCCACTAGAAGACTTTAATCATATTGCCTGGTTCCCTATTGACGAGGCTATCCAAAATCTTAAACGTGGTAGCCATAAATGGGCCATCCAATCTTGGAAAAAACAGCATAAGATTGACTAATACTCTTCGAAAATCTCTTCAAACCACGTCAGCGTCGCCTTACCGTAGATATGGTCACTGACTTCGTCAGTCTTATCTACAACCTCAAAACTGTGTTTTGAGCAACCTGCGGCTAGCTTCCTAGTTTGCTCTTTGATTTTCATTGAGTATAAATTCATTCTTATCTCTTCTTATCATACTAGTCTGCTT
>NZ_VMLO01000072.1:0-7247 GCF_013276735.1 Streptococcus sp. 1559 | reverse complement strand
TGTTATGACGCGCTTACGAAGTTATCACATGAAAAAGAAGAAATAAAAAAAGAGCCTTGTGGCTCAAAGTTCATTTTTTGTATTGATTATATATAGCAGAATCTTTCAAAATATAGTATTTAGTATCCCCATCTTTCATAACAATTATTTTTGATGATGTATTGATCTCACCTATATTTACATCATCCATATTTCTCACTGTAATGCTAACATTATCGTAACGATAACGTTTATTACCCACAATTATTTCCTGATTTTGAAAAGAAAGTTTATCATTTTCATTTACTTGTTTAATAGTTCGATCACTATTCAATATTAAAGCATAGTAATCTCCTCTGTAACTGGTTTTCATATTATTATCTATTTGAATACTAACGACAATAAATAAACCTAGCAAAATAATAGGGAGAATCCAGATAGAATGGTCAACTTTATTCAAAATTCTATACCCAGCATATTTAGTTTCCTGCATAATAGTGTTAAAAGATTCAGAGTTTTCTAGAATAAAATAATTAGAATCAATCCTCAAACTATCTTTTGAAACAACAATATTTTTTCTAAGGCCCTTTTTCGACTCAATTCCATCTTCCGTAATATGGTAAACATCACTCTTATTTTTTCCATAGTTTTTAATAATTGATTTACCATGTACATAATAGTAACGATTCCTATCTATGCTCCATTTTTTTGAAAAAATTTATAGCTTGCTTGGAAATATCTACCATTTACAATTGAACTATCTACCTCCTTAACACCCAATAAAAATCTTGATATGAATCTGAATATAGTTTCTTTATACTCAGTGTAAATCATAATTGAAAATAAAATAAATATAAATTTTACAAAAGTACTAAATAAAGAGAAAATTGAAAAATAACTTATATCCCTACATCCTCAAAAAAAGCAACCTCCTTAATTCTTCCATTTTCAATTAATATGCATTGATCTTGGCTATCAATTCTGCTCATATCATGTGTAGCTAATAAAATCAATTTTTCCTTGGATAACTCTCTAATAATTTTATGTAACTGCTCAGAATTCTCATTGTCTAAAGCTGAATCAAATTCATCTAAGAGAAGAATGTCAGGATTTGCTAGTATTGCACGTGCGAAGGAAATACGTTGTTTTTCGCCACCAGAGAGCGTTTGATCTAATGAGTCAGGATTCTTTAGATTATCCTTTCTGAGTAAATATTGTATTTTTAATTGTTTAACAACTTCTAAAAATTCAATCTCCTCTATCACTTTTCCTAAAACAATATTGTTATAAATAGAATCTTTAAAAATTACAGGAGTTTGTGGTAAATAGAGTATATTTGAATTAGAAGTACTTACACTAACAGTGCCTGTAATTTCAGGAATTAAACCGTCCATAGCTTTTAAAAGGGACGTTTTGCCTGAGCCACTTTCTCCAACTATGAATATCAAACCTGTTTTAGGGAAATTATACGATATTGATTTTAAAATTTTGATATTTCCAATTTTAAAACTAACATTATTTAGAGCGATTGAATAATCTTTAGAATTTACATAATTAACTTGAGAGTATCTCATATTATTGGAATCAAAAATTCTATCATACGAAACTCTAAATTCTCTACTCATATACATAACCTCTGTTAAGCTATTAAAGTTTTTTGTCAATATAGCAGAGTATGAGTTAAAAGCTATAAATTGCCCTATTGTTATTTTTTGGTTATGAATTAATACAATGCCAATAATCAAAATTGCTAAATATACTAAATAATTCGATATTTCTAATACTGTATTTTTTACAACGAAATAATAAGAAATGCGGAATTTTAATTTATTGACGTTAGTTACAAATTTGTTAATTTTTTGTTCTAAATATTCAGTAGCATTTAGGCTTTTTACAACAGGTATACCTGTTTTTAAATATGTGAACTCTTCATTCAATTCATCTATAGAATTTTTGTGAATAGTATTCATACTCTCAATTCTCTGTCCTAACAAATTATTGATACAATATAAAAACGGAAGAGATACAATTATAATTACAGTGAGACTGTAATGTATTCTAAGACAAAAATAAATTACTAAAATTGCCGATACCGAATTAAATATTATGATATCAATAACCTGTACTGCAATCTTGGATACTTCAGCAATGTCACCCAAGACTATCTCATTTATTTTTGAATATAAATTGGACTTCTCTCCTAAGAAACGTTGTATAAAACTACGAGAGCAACCTAATTCTATTTCAAAATTAGTTTTGGTCATTATTATAGCTTGATAATAATCCAGAAAACTCGATAATAGAATTGTTATTGTGTAGAATACAAGCTTTATTGCAACGGTATTGATATCACTCCTCAGAATATCATCGATCGATTTTCCCATAAAAAACGGTCTGGTCACTTCTAGTATATCTAATGCGAGCGTTAAGAATTCAATCAAAAGTATTTTTTTTATTGTAGTAAACTTTAAAATATTTATTATTTTTTTAATCAGTATCATCTAGCCTCAATAGTTCGATCTGTCCATATCTCTTAAATTCTTGTTTTATTTTTGAATCAGAATTTAATCGATTGATTAAAGATGCAAATTCAATTTGACTGTTTTCATCAAATGCACCAATTGACAACTTTATAAACGCTTCTCCCTTCACTCTATCAGTAATTATGAGTTCATATCGAGTATGGTTAAACCCAAAACTGGAACCCATTATAACATCCACCTCTTCTTCTTCAACTATTATTTTTAATAAAGAACAGTATAACAGATAGTCATCAATAGTGTAACTTTCATTTTTCATAATGATAAAAGGTGACTCACCTTTATTCTTTTCAGGATAAATAAATTTAAAATTTGATTTTTCTTTACTTAAAATATCATAAAATTTACGTGCGTTTTTGTATATTCTAGTACGATAAACATCAACTAGGTCATGATTTAACATCAGTTCATTTGATAAAAGTGCTATTTCATAAAGATTAAGATTTGAACCACTGATATTTCTTACCTTCTTTAAATAAACTGCTAAGTCATCAACTATTTCACATATACTATAATGTGAATAGATTGTAACCGCTCCAACATTTGAAAGTTCTAAACCCAATTGATAAAATTTTATAAGCGATTCAACTTCAATTAAAATCACATTAGTTGGAAAAATTTTTCCAAACGCATTTTCTACTTCATTCTTATCTTTATATAAAGTAGTATCTACAATAATAAATGTTATCTGATTGTCAGAAAAGCTTATTTCTCTGCTCTGAATAAGTTCAATTAAACTACAATAGCATAAATTATTGTAATCGATACTTTCGATAAATATAACATCAAATTCAACATCAGTATTACTATCCAAAGTTGATATAGAATTCATTAAGATGCTATTTATCATTCCAGTTTCAAAATAGGATGATTGAGTTAGAATATTTAATTTTTCTTTCCGTAAAATTCTTTTCAAAGAAATAATCACATTATAAATTGCTGAAATACCAGAATTAAAAAATATTGTTTTATGATAAAAGTCACTATCGATACTCAAATCAAATCTTCTCTCTAATACACGGTGAGAGATATTTCTCTCATAGGAAAAACTAATCGTTTCCCCATCAAGAGTATATGTTTTTCCAGTTATAGGAGATTTCAATTCTGATAAGAAACAACTAGCATTCTCTATAATTCTTTTTCTTACAATCTCCAATTGTGACTGAAAGTAACCACTCACAACTTGCTCACTACCTTTCAAAATTTCTAATATTTTGTCTGTTTCACTAATCATTTTGATTTCTCCTTATCTGTTGAACAACACATTCAAAAATCAATGAACAAATTGTTAATATCTCTTCCTTTTTATCGGGAATAAATTCAACGACATCCATTCCAACAATTTCAAACTCTTGTATTAATCTAATAAGAAGTTCCCTAATTTGATCCAGTGAGAATCCAAATGGTACTGGTGTTCCAACACCTCCTATCAATAATGGATCTATAACATCAACATCGAAAGTAATATAATACTTTAAGTTCTTATCCAGCTGAAATGTTTCAAAAATTGATTTTCTTGGATAAATTTTTACTTTGTCATTACTTATCAGATAAGGAGTTAGGGAACGAATACCAATACAATATATTTTCTTAACTGCATCGTTATTAGCAAACCCACCCAGATAATTTCCATGATGCATCTCATGAGACCAATTATTTAAATTAAATTCAAAATAATCATCGTGTGCATCAATATGGATAACCCCGATTTCACCTTTTAAGCTTGCTCCATTTATTGTAGAAAAGCTAATAGAATGATCTCCACCTAATACAATTGGGAAATTTGATGTACATACTAAGGAAAATATTATATTTGTTAAAAAAGAAAACTCCGGACCATTTCTATCGAATATTATTCCCTTAATATCTCCAATATCATATATAAAATCACTAATATCTGATATCTCCTCATTGTAGGAAAGTAGAGAATATTCTCTATCATATATTATTCTACTGATTTCTCGTAATCCTTTACTAGCAAATTTACAACCAGCTCTATTGGTAACTGACTGATCATATGGAAAGCCCAGAAAAACTATTTTCTCTTTATACCCCATCGTTAAAAAACTTGCTAACTCTATAAATTTCACATTAAACATTGTATTTTGAAATTTATCTATTTTATATTTATATGATATTAAAACAGATTCATCGCAAAGTTTCTTGAATACCTTCTTACCTTCTTCCTTCTCGCAACCTATTTTCAGACAAAAATCCTCATAAGTAAATTCAATTTTATGTAAATCTCTGATAAATTCTATAAACTCCACTGTACACTCTGTAATTTTATTATTAGGAATATTAAAAATATAGCCAGTCTTATCACTATTAAAAAAAGCAAAACTAGGATTAACAATCCATTTCATAAAACTCTCCCACTAATAATATAAATATAATAAATAATATTAGAATAAAAACTCCTATTTATACTTTCTAATGTAAAATAGGAGTTTTTGCATAAAACATATACACATATACACAATTGTTTAACTAGTAATATGTATTGGTATATCAAATATATCTTGGTCTACTTCCTCCCAAGAGTTTTAAATCTAAACCAAAGGGATTTTTAATATTATGATTCCCTTTGTTATCTGCTTCAGATTTGATATCAAAAGTGTTTTTTGATTTCTTTGTTAAAGCAGACAATTCTTTGTTTAAAGCCTCAAGTTTCATTGTTTTCACCTCCTTTTATTTCTATAAATATATTCTATAGGAAGTCTAATACCATTAAACCTCCTAGAATTTGTAAAACTATAACCTCCAGAAGCATAGACAACTAGCAAATCTCCAACTGAAATTGAGGGAAAACTATGTAATTTTATCTTACCATCAAAAACTCCAAAATAATCACCTTCAAAAAGAGTACACCCAGCAATTTTTACTTTTTCTTCTATACCATCACTACTGGACTCCGAACCTATGCTCACGTTCTCAACCTTATAAATATTCCACGGCAAAAAATTCCAAGCTGATGAATCTACTGTTACAATTGTACTGTTTCCTAAAATTTGCTTTGATATAACTTTAGTAACTAAATAACCAAATGGAAGAGTAATAGCACCACCAGGTTCAATAATAATATTTATTCTCCGTTGATTTTCCTCATAGAAAGTTGATAGCAGTTCATCTATTCGATTAAGAGCTGCTATTGTTCGCTCACTATCTTCTAAGAGATGTAACAGACCTCCACCTAAATTAATTGTATCAATAGTATCAAAGAATTTACAAATTTCTAACAAATATTGAACTTTATAAATGAACAATTCTGGGGTCATTTGACCAGTATGAGTATGTAATCTCTTTATGACTAAACCATTATCTGATATATAATCAATAATTTCTTGATTCAATTCTATTCCAAATCTACTTTCCTCTCCGTAAGTTCCTAAATTTCTGTCACCCCACTTTGGGAAACTAACTCTAATACGAAGACCTATTTCCTGTGAAATACCGATTGAAACAAACTGTTTAATCTGGTCTAAAGAGTTAAAATCGATTAGAATGTTTTTGTTCGAAAAGTATATCATATCTTCTTTAGAATAGTATGGAGCAGTAGTAGTTACGAACTGAAAAGAATAGTCTTTTATCAAATCATATTCATAACGACTTGCCACATCACATCCCATTCCTAAAGAACTGAACTTGTTAAGAAAAAAATCACTATAAGAAGCTTTTACAGCATAACTTAATTTTAGAAAATCATATTTGGAAAAAATGTTTTTGACTTTATGTAACGTATAATCCAATTGTTCTTCATCATATACTAACAGTGGTGTCTTAAGATTATTCTCATTAACTAGATTAGTAAAATCAATACTAGAATTTTTATAAAACATTTTTATTTCTCTATTCTTTTACTTAAAAAGTATTCTTTATGTCCATCTGGAGAGTCATTAAGAATTCCAAAAACTTCAAAACCTTGACTTAAGTAGAAATCTAAACCTTGAAAGTCAAAGGTGCTTAAATGAACAATACTACATCCGTAATTTTTGGCACTTTCTAAAACATTATTTAACAATGCAGTTGCTATCCCTTGACGTCTATAAGTGTTTTTAACCCAAAGTGTATCAATATATAATATTTTCCAAATAACCGAATAAGCTACGATGCCACCTACTATCTCTTGATTATTCTCAACAATAAAAGCAATCTGTTTATAGTCCTCATCCTGACATGAAGGTAAGCATTTCTTATTGTGTTCCAATAGCATTTCTTCTATGTAGTCAATATTTTCATTATTTGCATCAGTAATCTTCATTTTTGCCCCTACAATTTTTAATGAATAATAAAAGCGAATATACTAGAGACTAATTCTATTCCATTATTCTTTAATCTGCCTTTCCAACATCAAGTCCATTCGATTTTTTTTGTGATTGTACTCGAACTTCCAATTGTCTATTCTTCTGAACAAACTGTTGATAGGGAATTGTATTACCAAATGCAAGAACACTTAGTAATACAAATATAACTATTTTTTTAATTCCACGATTTCTCCTCATCTTATATTATGAAACCCCTTTCTTTTTCTTAATTCTAACACACATATGAAAATCAGTCAAGTTTTTTATGTTTTTTTTGACTTTTTTTTTTTTTTATTACCGTAAAGAATTATTTATTCCTTTAACTTGCTATTTTGAACTAAAAATTTTATAATGAAATTAAGCAAATAGGAAGGTTTATTATTTTTAATGAATACACTCGCAGAGAAATTCAGATTGAAAAGAA
>NZ_VMLO01000071.1:0-10692 GCF_013276735.1 Streptococcus sp. 1559 | reverse complement strand
CATATTACTATTATATAATGCTTTTTGATTTTAGTCTAGTATTAATCCCAATTTTCCATGATGAATCCAATAGTAAATGGTTGAAATTCCCACGTTAACCCCTTTAGCCATAACCATCATTTCAGGAGAAAACTTTTGATTATGATAATGGAGAATCTTTTCCTTTAGTTCTTTGGTTAAGCTTGATTTCTTGACCGAGCGCCTGCGATTGTTTTCATAAGACTGTTGAGCATAGTCGGTAGAATAAACCTCTTTGAAGCGCCCTTTTCCAAGACATTGTCAGACTGTCCCACGCTTGATTTCAGTGTGGATAGTTTGAGGAGCTTTTCCAAGCAAAGAGGCAATTTCTCTATTTGATTTTCCTTCTTTTGTTTGGCTTTTGTAGTATAATTGTCTTGCATCTCTGTGCCTTTCTTGTGTTTGTGGTTGAACAACAAGTATAACACAGAGGTGTTTTCTTATGCCTAGAAGAGCTTTCATTTTTTTCAAAAAAGGTTGAAAAAACACCTTTGTGAGATGAAATACCCTTCAAATACCGTATCTCCCAAGTGAAAATCTCACAAATTTCTTAAACTTTGAGTCAAACTTCACATATCTAATCCATATCGATAGTCGGACAGAACTCACTTCTATGGTATTATCCTATCCCCCTTCCAAATGTCAAGCAAAAATGACAAGTATTTTAGAAATAACTCGCCATTTCATTAACTTTCTACTATATTAAAAAAATGTGACCTCATAGCAAGGACTCAAACTCAGCGACGCTCATACCCAGCTGATGGCTGGCAACCTCGGAAGTCAGAAGTCCTTGGCGAACCATATCCAGAAAGGCAAAAAGTTTCCCACGTTCCAAGCCTTCTTCTCGCCCTTGTTCAATCCCTTCAGCTCGTCCACGTTCAAGACCACGCTCCAGTCCCTGTTCAAGCCCCTCTGCACGACCACGCTCTAAGTCTTTTTCCTCCGCTTGTTCCAATGCATAGTCATGAGCGAGTAAGGCTTGTTCTTCACGCATACGTAGTTGACTAAACATTTTCCTGTCCTCCTCGGACCAGCTCTTGTAATCTAGCAGTTGGTCTGCTTGGCTGATGGCTCGCTCGGGGCGCTGGGTAAAGGGTTTATTCCCGAAAAACTCCAACCATGGCTTGCGAACGCTATCCTTGCTGGTTTCTCTGTATTTTTTAATTCCAAGAATACCATCTTGACTAGATGGTTTTCCTGTCCATTGTTTGTGATGGTTAAGACTTCACCTGTCGTTCCCTCTCGCATACTAAAGCTATGAAAAGCTTAATCATCCTGAAAGTAATTACTATCCACAATAGCTATTGCGTATACTGATGCGATGTGTTTATAACTTTGGTGAGCGTTTCCTTCTTATTGGCGAATTTTTTCTAGATTTTGATTGACCTGACTGCACAAGTAAGCCCACAGGAGATTGATGAAAAAATTCTGATGATGAACTTGAATTTCAATGATTACTTGGGTTCCATTATCCAACTCCACCAAGACATCAATACTGGTATAGAAATCTTGTGCTTAATAGGGCAGAGAAGGCAAGACGTGAATGTTACTTCCTTCCAAAATGGTCACATTTTTTGCTGGTAAATCCAGCATATCGCGAATAAATTGACAAGTGATTTCTGGATTGCTGAAAATTTTCTTAGCGTCCAAATCATTGGTTGAGCTAATGCCCGGATGTCTTAGAATCATTCTTTCTCTCCTTTCATTATAGCACATTTTTAAATCTAGGTTTGCTAGATTCACTGCTTCTATCTATAGTAAAATGAACCAAAAACAGTACACAATGTTGTATAATCTTCTTATGGCATATTCAATAGATTTTCGTAAAAAAGTTCTCGGCTATTGTGAGCGAACAGGTAGTATAACAAAAGCATCACAGGTTTTCCAAATCTCACGTAATACCATTTATGGCTGGTTAAGGCTAAAAGAGGGAACAGAAGAGCTAAACCATCAAGTAAAAGGAACAAAACCAAGAAAAGTTGATAAAGATAGACTTAAAAACTATCTTACTGACAATCCAGACGCTTATTTGACTGAAATAGCTTCTGAATTTGGCTGTCATCCAACTACTATCCACTATGCGCTCAAATTTATGGGGTACACTCGAAAAAAAGAACCACACCTACTATGAACAAGACCCAGAAAAAGTATCCTTATTTCTTAAGAATTTTAATAGTTTAAAGCACTTAGCACCTGTTTATATTGATGAAACAGGATTCGATACTTACTTTTATCGAGAATATGGTTGCTCATCAAAAGGTCAGTTAATAGGAGGTAAAGTCTCTGGAAGAAGATATCAGGGGATTTCTTTGGTTGCAGGGCTAACAAATGGTGAGTTAATCGCTCCAATAACTTACCAAGAAACAATGACGAGCGACTTTTTTGAAGCTTGCTTTCAGAAATTTCTCTTACCGACATTAAATACACCCTCAGTTATTATTATGGATAATGCAAGATTCCAATAGAATAGCTAGAATAGAATTCTTGTGTGAAGAGTTTGGGCATAAACTTTTACCCCTTCCTCCCTACTCACCTGAGTACAATCCTATTGAGAAGACATGGGCTCATATCAAAAAGCATCTCAAAAAGGTATTACCAAGTTGCAATACCTTTTACGAGGCTCTTTTGTCTTGTTCTTGTTTCAATTGACTATATTTATTCGGAAAAAAGACGAAAAAACCTGAGAACCATCTCAGGCTTGGTCATTAAATTTTTTTCTCAATACCGAAAAGTGGAGAAAGTGGTCGTTTTTCATGAATACGTACGATAGCATCCCCTAGAAGATGAGCGATTGAAATCTGCTCAATCTTATCAATCAAACGCTCTTCTGGCAGATAGATAGTATCCAAAACAACCAATTTCTTAATAGCTGATTTTTGGATATTGTCCGTAGCAGGACCAGAAAGAACTGGGTGCGTACAGCTTGCATAGACTTCAACAGCACCAGCTTCCGCAAGAGCATCTGCCGCATGACAAATCGTTCCAGCGGTATCAATCATATCATCAATCAAGATACAAGTCTTGCCTTCAACCTTACCGATGATGTTCATAACTTCACTAGTATTCATCTTATCAACGCTACGACGTTTATCAATAATAGCGATAGATGTTTTCAAAAATTCTGCCAACTTACGAGCACGAGTCACCCCTCCATGGTCCGGGCTGACAACCACATAGTCAGAACCAACCATACCACGACGCTCAAAATAATCTGCAATCAGAGGAGCACCCATCAAATGATCCACAGGAATATCAAAGAATCCTTGAATTTGCGCAGCATGCAAGTCGATGGTCAATAAACGATCCACTCCAGCTACTTCAAGCATATTTGCGACAAGTTTTGAAGTGATTGGCTCACGCGCTCTCGCCTTTCTATCCTGACGTGCATACCCATAGTAAGGCATGACAACATTGACAGATTCTGCACTCGCACGCTTCAAAGCATCTACCATAATCAAAATTTCAAGCAGATTGTCATTTACAGGCGAACTAGTTGATTGTAGGATAAAGACGTGTTTCCCACGGATTGATTCTTCAATGTTGACCTGAATCTCTCCATCTGAAAATTGGCGAACACTTGATTTCCCCAACTCTATCCCAATCTCCTGCGCCACACGTTCTGCCAATTCTTTATTAGAAGAAAGGGCAAACAGCTTTAAATCAGAAAAAGACATGATTTCCTCCGGTATATATGTATAACTTGTGCTTTTCACAAGATTTTCCATCTACCATTGTAGCGCTTTTTGCACTATTTTTCAATCAAAAATAAAAGAAGGGCACCATATTTGTACCCTTGCATCATTCTTTTGAAAAATATTCTAGGTCATCAACTCATTGTGTTTCTCAACAAAGCAATAAGCATGATAAAAACCATAGAGAGCAATAGCCGTAACCACTGGAATCGCTAAAGGCAACTCTGTTTCCAACTCCACAAAAGGAGAGTTAAACAAGAAGTGAGTTCCCAAGGCTAAACCTAGAAAAATAAGGCCCTGTTTCTTGCCAACCTTCTGTCCTTTATAGGCTCTGTAAAGCAAGTAAACACCTACTACAGCTAGACCTGAAAAAGTCCAGTGAGAGGCAATTCCTGAGATGATACGCTCTAAAATTCGCGAAATAGTAAAGTCAAAGCCCTCTGGCAAATCCGTACGAATATAACCAATATCCTCAATCATTTGGAATCCCAAACCGGAAGCAATTCCAAGTAAAAACAAAGATTTTAATTTTCGCACAGGAATCAAAGCCAAAACAAAAACAAGTGGCAATAATTTCAAGGGTTCTTCTACCAAAGGAGCCACAATAGCACTTTCAAAGGCATTTAAAAATGTACTATCTGGAAAAAGCATACCCAGCAAATCATGGATATAGGTATTCGCAAAGCTAGACAACCAGCCTGAAAGGAACATCCCTCCCAATAAAGACAGAATCAAAACCTTCTTTGGCAATTCCCATTTTTTCCCAATACGGAAGAGAAAATAAAGAGCCGGAATCATGTAAAAGAGAGCTAGAAAGATAGAAACTCCCATTAGTCCATATTCCGCACCTGACCTCGAACCGTCCGTATAGTAGATGGTTTCATACTGTAAACCAATACATAGCAATAAAATAAAAATAAATAAAATACTGCTTTTCTTCATACACTTTCTTTCTAAATGAAGTATTTATAATTCTACGACTGTCATACTTCCTGTATCAACATTGTAAATGGCACCAAAGATAGTGACATCGTCTGGTATTAGGGGAGACTCGATAAGCAGTTGCATATCCTCGCGTACACTCTCTTCTATATCTTGGAAGGGCAAGAAGTCCTGGTCTGACACATCTACACCTAATTCCTCTTTTAAATACTCCTGAAAAGGTTCATTTTCAAAGGTCTGAGCACCACAGTCTGTATGGTGCAATACCACAATCTCTCTTGTCCCCATTTGTTGCTGGGAAATAACTAGCGAACGAATCATGTCTTCAGTCACTCGACCACCTGCATTCCGCAAGATATGAGCATCCCCAAGTGCCAAGCCCAGAGCTTGCGCAACGTGCAGACGAGAGTCCATACAGGTCACAATAGCTACTCTTGTTTTGGGTTTAAGTGGCAGATTTAACTGCCCATGTAAGGCAACATAAGCCTGATTAGCTTGCATAAACTGTTCAAAATACGACACGATTCCCTCCTTGAAAATTTGATAGTCAAATATTTCTCCTATCTTATCATTTTTAAGAGAATTTGTCACGGATTATGCAAAGACCTTTTTCAAAACTTCCTGAATCGTTGTCACGCCAATGACCTGAATTTCCTTGGGCGGAGTGATTCCTGGCAAGGAATTCTTAGGTACATAAATCTTAGTAAAGCCTAACTTAGCAGCTTCGTTGATACGTTGTTCGATACGATTCACGCGCCGAATTTCTCCTGTCAAGCCCAGTTCTCCCACAAAACATTCCTGAGGATTAGTTGGCTTGTCCTTATAGCTCGAAGCAATAGCAACAGCAACGGCCAAGTCAATGGCAGGTTCATCCAATTTGACACCGCCAGCAGATTTAAGATAGGCGTCCTGATTTTGCAAGAGAAGACCTGCCCGCTTTTCCAAAACAGCCATAATCAAGCTAGCACGGTTAAAATCAAGTCCTGTCGTCGTACGCTTGGCATTTCCAAACATGGTCGGTGTCACCAAGGCCTGCACTTCTGCAAGAATAGGACGCGTCCCTTCCATGGTCACAACGATTGATGAGCCAGTCGCTCCATCCAAACGCTCTTCTAGGAAAACTTGACTCGGATTAAGAACCTCAACCAAGCCACCTGACTGCATCTCAAAAATCCCAATCTCATTAGTGGAGCCAAAACGGTTTTTGACCGCTCTCAAAATACGAAAGGTATGGTGACGCTCCCCTTCAAAGTAAAGTACCGTATCCACCATATGCTCCAACATACGAGGCCCAGCTAATGTTCCTTCCTTGGTCACATGACCTACGATAAAGATGGCAATGTTATTGGTTTTAGCCAGCTGCATAAGTTCAGCCGTCACCTCACGCACCTGAGAAACAGAGCCCTGCACCCCTGAAATCTCAGGAGACATAATAGTCTGGATGGAGTCAATAATGAGAAAGTCTGGTTGGATACGCTCCACCTCAGCACGAACACTCTGCATATTGGTCTCTGCATAAAGATAAAACTCACTATCAATATCACCCAAGCGCTCTGCTCGTAGCTTGATTTGCTGAGCAGACTCCTCCCCACTGACGTAGAGAACAGTCCCCACTTGGGACAACTGGGTTGAGACTTGTAGGAGAAGGGTTGATTTCCCAATTCCAGGATCCCCACCTATGAGGACGAGACTTCCTGGTACCACTCCGCCTCCAAGTACACGGTTGAATTCCTCCATCTCTGTCTTGGTTCGATTGACATTGATGGAGGTCACTTCAGCCAGTTTCATGGGCTTGGTTTTCTCACCTGTTAAAGACACACGCGCATTTTTGACCTCGACAACCTCAACCTCTTCTACAAAAGAAGACCAAGACCCACAGTTGGGGCAACGCCCCAGATATTTAGGTGAATTATACCCACAATTTTGACATACAAATGTCGCTTTTTTCTTTGCGATGATAAACCTCTTTCTATATCTCTAATTCACACTCAACCACTTGGCAAAAATCAATCTTCTCATTTGGCACAAACTGACGCATGAGCATGTTGTGAGTTACCACTATCACGGTCTGGTAATCTCGATACTTAGCCATGCATTCTAGAAAACGAGACTTCATCTCCGTAGCTGTCTCATATTGAATAGGACTATTAGGAAGTAACTCCCCCTTATTTTCTAGAAACATAGTACGAGCTTTTTCAAAATTATCTGTGCCACTTTCATAGACCTGCCATTCATGTAATAAAGGCTCTACTCTTAAAGGAAGACCCGTAGCATAAACCACATAAGAAGCCGTTTCTAAAGCTCTTGTGACTGCAGAAGATACGATTATTTCAGCTGAAGGGAGTAAAGGATTGGTGCTCAATTTATGGGCCTGCTGCCGTCCCTTCTCAGACAAGGGCGCCAAATCTATCCCAAATCCCGTATAAGAACGCTCCTCTAACTCACGGTAATCTGGCTCCCCGTGACGTATAAAGATAATCTTCATCTTAGTGTCCAGTTGATCCAAAACCACCAGTTCGCACACCATCAGCTGCATCTCCATCTGCAATTAAGAAAGGAGCAAAGACAGCCTGGACAACACGTTCTCCAACTTCAAGAACAACCTCTTGGTCTGTGATATTCTTCATCTGTGCAAAAATATGCCCTTCATTCCCAGGATTTCCATAATAGTCCCCATCAATGACCCCAACTGAGTTAATCAAGACCAAGCCCTTCTTACGAGGATTTGAAGAGCGATCATAAAGGTAAAGAACCTCAGTCGGCTGCATATAAGCCTTAACCCCTGTCGGAACCAAGACAATCTCTCCTGGAGCTATAACTGTACGCACAGCAACCTTTAAGTCATAACCAGCCGCATGCGCTGTCTCACGCTTGGGCAATAAATTTTCATCTGTAAAAGTAGAAACCAATTCAAAACCACGAATTTTCATCATCTTCTCTTTTCTATTATCATTTATTCTAGATTATTCTATCTTATTTATTCGGAAAAAGCACGAAAAAAAGAGCACACAATTCAAATCGCTTAGGGCTGCTGGATTCCTCCCCTGACCCGCTTCACGCAGAACTGTTGCTCCACTATTTATTATATCACATTCCTATTCATTTTAAAAGCAAAATTATTTTTTCCGTCTATTTCTAAAAAAGTCCTGCATAATAGCTGCGCATTCATCTTCCAAAATTCCCGTTTCAACCTCTACACGATGGTTAAGACGCTCATCTGTCAAGATATCGTACAAACTTCCAGCAGCGCCAAATTTCTGGTTTTTAGCCCCATAGACCACATTTGGAATACGGGCAAGCCCAATCGCCCCACTACACATGACACAAGGTTCAATGGTCACAAAAAGTATGCAATCCAGCAAGCGCCAGCTCTCCTCACTCAAGTTCGCATCCTCTATAGCCATAATTTCCGCATGCATAACCGCTCGCTGTAATTCCTCACGCGCATTATGCCCACGACCAATGATTTCCCCATCTTTGACAATCACACAACCAATTGGAATTTCATCGTGTTCAAGAGCAATCTCAGCCTCTCTCAAAGCCTCCCTCATAAAGACTTCTTTTTCTTCAAGCGTATAATACATCTCTTTTCTCTTTTCCTACTTATCGATTTTATTATTATATCATGAATCCCAACACAAAAAAAGCCACCGAATGCGGTGACTCTATAGGGCGATTATTATGAAAAAGAAAAGTTTAGGATATTTGTTACAACAAGTTAGGAGGTCTTCTTGTAACTGTCTATAGTATACCCGACCTATCTTAAACAAATCTTAAAAATCTCTTAGGACCAAACACTTTCTAAAATATTTGTTTGTTCACGACCAGGACCTACTGAGAAAGTAGAAATACGAACGCCAACCAATTCACTCACACGACGAACATAGTTACGCGCATTCTCAGGAAGATCCTCCAAATTACGAACTCCAGTAATATCTTCTGACCAACCTGGCAACTCTTCATAGATAGGTTTGCAACGCTTCAATTGCTCAAGACTAGCTGGATAGTAGTCAATACGTTGACCATCAAGATCATAGGCCACACAGATTTTCACAGTATCTAAACCACTCAAAACATCGATAGAGTTCAATGAAAGATTAGTAATACCAGAAACACGACGGCTATGACGCATCACAACTGAGTCAAACCAACCTACACGACGTGGACGACCAGTTGTTGTACCATACTCATGACCCACTTCACGGATACGTTCTCCCACTTCATCAAACAACTCAGTTGGGAAAGGACCATCTCCTACACGACTCGTATAAGCTTTACATACACCTACAACCTTGTCAATCTTGCTTGGACCGACACCAGAACCAATTGTCACACCACCAGCTACAGGGTTTGATGACGTAACAAATGGATAAGTACCTTGGTCGATATCTAGCATAACACCTTGTGCACCTTCAAAAAGCACACGTTTGCCATTATCAAGCGCATCATTCAAGATAACAGATGTATCTATCACGTATTTCTTGATTTGTTGACCATATTCGTAATATTCTTCAAAAATATCATCGAAAACAATCTCTTTACTGTCATACAATTTTTCAAAAAGACGATTCTTTTCAGCAAGGTTACGTTCTAAACGCTCACGGAAAATATCTTTATCTAAAAGATCTGCAATACGAATTCCAACACGAGCAGCCTTGTCCATATAAGCTGGACCAATTCCCTTAATTGTCGTACCAATCTTATTGTCGCCCTTAGCTTCTTCTTGCAAGCGATCCAACTCGATATGATAAGGCAAAATAACATGCGCACGATCAGAAATACGCAAGTTATCAGTTGTTACACCTTCCTCATGAAGATAGCTCAACTCTTTTACAAGAGATTTAGGATTTACAACCATACCATTCCCAATGACAGATATTTTTTCAGGGAAGAAAATCCCAGATGGAATCAAGTGCAACTTAAATTTCTTACCGTCAATCACAATCGTGTGACCAGCATTATCACCACCTTGGTAACGTGCAATCACTTCTGCATTCGCTGAAAGGAAGTCTGTAATCTTCCCTTTACCTTCATCACCCCATTGGGTACCTACAACAACAACTGAAGTCATAATCTTGTCTGAGCCCTCAGGCTCTTCCTTTCTCACATACATGGCAGGACTCTCACCTGCAATTATATCTTACAATTTATTATAATAAAAAATCGCCTTTTTATCAAGAAGAAACAATAGAAAGATTTGCTATTTCCAACTATTAAAAAATGATTTAGAAAAATAAGCAGCTATTTATTATTATCTTTCCATAAAAAAGTAAATTTGTTCGGAAATTAACTCAGACTATCTCAACAAGAAATAAAACCTTGTTTCATTATCATCTTTTCAAGATACAAACGATAAGCAACACGATAATGGTAAACGATAAAATCCCTACGACACCCAATACCATATCTCACTAAATAATAAATTAAAAATTTAAAATGAAAATGTTCCCAGTCAAAATGATCACCAAATACAGTACCATACTCTTCTTCAATATTTCTATAAAAATCCGCCATCTGCTCATAAATTTTTTGTAACATAATCAAATACTCCTTTTCTTTTTTATGAACTTATTCTAACAAAAAATTTTAATTAATCATTAATAATTCCTGAATTGTACAAATACCAACCTCAATAAGATAAAAAATAGGAAAAGTTGACAGAATAGGAACAAATTTACTACCTAAATTAGACTATTATAGACCTTATTAACTGCGTTAAATACTAAAAGAGAGTTGAGGTAAAAATCTTAAAATAAGAAAAACGCATAGTATAGTTGCTTAGTTTCAAACAAGCATGCTATAATAAAGCTATGGCATATAGTACAGATTTTAAACAGCGAGCATTAGATTACATCAAAGAGGGGCACAGCCATGTCGAGGCAGCCAAGGTTTTTGATGTCGGCGTCAGAACTCTCTTCACATGGAAAAAGAACTTACGTGAACAAGGACACTTAGAGATGAAAAAGCGAGTCGTCAAAAACCGAAAGATTCCTTTAGAGGAATTGAAAGCCTTTGTAGAGTCTCATCCAGATGCTTTTTT
>NZ_VMLO01000070.1:0-25879 GCF_013276735.1 Streptococcus sp. 1559 | reverse complement strand
GGTCTGCTACTGGCGTTACTACCAGAGCTGTCTTGTCTGCTTTGTCGACTAACTGCTCTTTCGCTTTGTCTAACTTACCTTGCGCTTCTGTTACTTTTTCTTGCGCTTCTTGAACTTCAGCTGCTGTCGCATTGTCACCTTTAGCTAATACTGCTTTGGCTGCTTCCTTCGCTGCTGCAACATCTGCTTCTGCTTCTTTCTTAGCGGCTTCGTATGCTTGAATACTTTCTGGTGTCTTACCTTCTGTACTTACAGCTTCATCTAACTTCGCTTTATCCTCAGTTAGTTTATTTTTCGCTGTAGTTGTCGCTGCGGTTGTTACGGCATCTTCTGCCGCTTTCAAGGCTGCTTTGGCTGCGTTTACTTTCGCTAGCTCTGCTTGTACAGCTTCTGGTGCCGCATTGTCGTCCGCTATTACTTTTTTCGCTGCTTCCACTGCTTTATCCGCCGCTTCTTTTGCTTTAGTATATGCGTCAACTTTGCTTTGTGGCTTGTCATCTGTAGTTGGTTGACTTGCTACTTCGCTTGCTAAATCGTTATTCGCTTGCGTTAGAGCTGTCTTGTCTGCTTTGTCGACTAACTGCTCTTTCGCTTTGTCTAACTTACCTTGCGCTTCTGTTACTTTTTCTTGCGCTTCTTGAATTTCAGCTGCTGTCGCATTGTCACCTTTAGCTAATACTGCTTTGGCTGCTTCCTTCGCTGTTGCAACATCTGCTTCTGCTTCTTTCTTAGCGGCTTCGTATGCTTGAATACTTTCTGGTGTCTTACCTTCTGTACTTACAGCTTCATCTAACTTCGATTTATCCTCAGTTAGTTTATTTTTCGCTGTAGTTGTCGCTGCGGTTGTTACGGCATCTTCTGCCGCTTTCAAGGCTGCTTTGGCTGCGTTTACTTTCGCTAGCTCTGCTTGTACAGCTTCTGGTGCCGCATTGTCGTCCGCTATTACTTTTTTCGCTG
Organism: Streptococcus sp. 1559; assembly: GCF_013276735.1. NCBI lineage: Bacteria > Bacillati > Bacillota > Bacilli > Lactobacillales > Streptococcaceae > Streptococcus > Streptococcus sp. 1559. The sequence goes on along the minus strand of NZ_VMLO01000070.1, from coordinate 24,922 downwards.
CTTCCACTGCTTTATCCGCCGCTTCTTTTGCTTTAGTATATGCGTCAACTTTGCTTTGTGGCTTGTCATCTGTAGTTGGTTGACTTGCTACTTCGCTTGCTAAGTCGTTATTCGCTTGCGTTAGAGCTGTCTTGTCTGCTGGTTTCACCACATACGTTACTCTTACGTTTTCTGTACTTTGATCTGTATAAGTAACAACAACGTCAAGAGTATGGTTCCCTACTGTAGTTGGATACTGTGTTCCTTCTTTCAGTACAGCTGATGCTTTGTTAGCTACATCTACAGCAGCAAGTAACTCTGCATTTGTAGGATTTTCACCGATTACTTTTGTAATCGTCTTAGTCGTCGGAGCTGTGTGTTCTGGAATAGGATGATTTTGGTTATTTGCTTGAGATTCAACATCGCCATTTCCTCTAGTAGAGGCTGTTGTGATATTTGTATTCCTGTTCACTTTTGTATAGTCAAGTGTAACCTTACCATTTGCTAGACTGATACCATCTGGTAAGGTTGTTGAAGAGCTCCAATTATTTCCTCGTTTAACCAGTGTTACTGTGGCATTGGTATTTTGTTTGTTCTTATAAGTTAAGGTCACTTTTTCTGCATCTGTCGGTAATGTAACTTCTACATCTCCATTTTGACGTGTAGCACTAGTTGTTGCACTCGGTTGTTCAAACTTAGCCTTAATTCGTTTAGTCTCTGAAATTTTCGTTGCGCTAGAAGCTTTTACCGCAACTTCCGTCCCGTCTTTTACTAAACTTTTTGGAAGGGTAAAGCTATTGCCACTAGCTGTAATTCCTGCAACAGCACTCCATCCTTGATCAGTTTTTCTAAAATGTTGTGTTTCTGAACGATTACTAGTTTGATTATGATAAGTCAAATCAAACTCAGTAGCTTCCTGCGGTACAGTAATTACAACCGAACCATCTGGTTGGGCTATACCACTTACATCCTCTAATCTTCCTAAAACCTTAGTAGTAGCTGCTATACTAAAGTCAGAGCCGTCCTTCTGCTGCTTAACTGTAACTGTTGAACCTGCTTCTGCTGTTTCAGCTTGGATTAGGATTTTGCCCAGTCCATTTTCATCATTTATAATCGAAATTGTGCTATCTGCATTGGCGTCATCCTTATTCCAGTTGCTACCAGTTTTAGTAAAACCAACAGTTTTTTCTTGTCCAGTAGCATTTGTATACGTAAGCATAACCTTAGTAGCTTCGTCTTGACCTACCATTGATGTTACCGTTAGAGTTTCTTTATCTTGTGAGATAGTTGGAGATTGAGGCGCTTGGACCGTCACTTTTGTAACCAAGTCATCTCGTGAGATAAACTTACTTTCTGATCCGTCCTGACTTGTAACAGTTGCATTTCCATCGCTATCCACTGTAACAGTCGCTCCTGGGTTAGCAGCTTGTAGAGCCTTCTTAATCTTTTCAATATCTGAAGAATTTAGTTTCTCTGGATCGGTTACAGGTACTTTCTGCTCTGGGTTGACTAACGGTTTACGGTTCTTTGCAGCTTCTTTTTGCTCTTCTGTCAGCTCCAACAAATCTTTGTGGGAAATCAAGCCACTTGTTCCATCTGGTTGTACAACATAGGCATCTCCATTTTGCCCAACGTTTACAGTAGCACCAGGATTTTTCTCCTGAACCTTCTGAGTAATCTTCGTCAATTCCTCTTTGGTTAGCTTATTTGGATTAGCTACCTTCACTTTTTCAGTTGGTTTTTGGATTTCTTTTGGAGAAGTCGAATCATCTGCAGAATCTGCTTGCCCATTTTGTTTCACAAAATCACTGACAGCAGCTTCTTCCTCTTGTCCATCCGGTCTGGTCACCTGAACCTTACCATCATCTGTTATTTCAACTTTAAATCCTGGATTAGCATCTTCAATAGCTTTTTTTAGCTTATCTTTCTCGGTTTGATTTAGACTACCTGGATTTTCAACGGTAACTTTTTCTGCTGGGCTTACAAAGTCACGGCTAACTTCTGTAGGAAGTTCTAGTTTAAGCGATTCTGATAGTGGTGATACAAGATAGTCTAAAACAGGTTCATCTGTACCTTCCTTAACCACTGCCGTAACTAGACGAAGTTCCTCATTCCCCACCAATTCTTGTCTATACTTATCAGGAGTAAACTCAACTGTTCCATCCGCCTTAACATCACCACTAGCAAGAATAGTATAGCCAGTAGCTTTTTTAGGCTTATTATCAGAAGCACCTGTGCCTACAGCATCCACATCATTCCCACCTTTAACCAAGAAGGTTTTCAGTTTTGCTTTATCAGGAATATTTGCTGCTTCTCCTTTTGTTCCAGAGTTTGCTTTGATGACCGGTTTTCCTGTAGTCTTTCCTTTCAAACTCTCAGCTGTTGTTTCAAAAGTCGGTTTCGTAAATGGAATGTATAGATAGAGTTTTTCTGTATTTTTTAGATTATCTGCGGTTGTAACCGTAACAGTAATTTGATGGATACCTGAATTGTCTTTTTTAATATCTCCTGTTAATGGCATCGTACTAGTTAGAGGACCAACCTGATTCATTTCACCATGAACCAAGCCTGTTTTTTCTAAATTAGTTACTTCAATATTTTTGATAATCTGGCCAGCAGGGACTTGAACCAGTACTTGTAGTTGTTTTTCAGTATAATTGTCACGATATAGTGCTTTATACTTACCTTCCTCAAAGCTAGGAGCTGCTCCGCCCTCTCCACTTTGTCCAAACCCAATACGAATCTGACTCCTATCGTAGTTGGCTTCTTTAGCATCTGATGATTCAGACTCTAAGAGTGAAGTTCGCTTGCCTTCTGCAGTCAAATAAGACTGATCTGAAACACGTGACTTGACAGTATAAGAACCTTTTGTAATAACAACATTTTTGAAGGTTGCATTTCCATCATCACCAGCAATACTGGTTGCTACTTCTTTTCCGTCATGGTAGAGAACCATCTCTACACCTTTGGTTCCGTTAGTTGCAGTGATATCCTTTATCGTCCCTGCTTGCTTTTGCAAATCAGTATTTAAACTTGGTTTTTTCGGTTTCACAACAAAATTTAACTGAACCAATTCACCAGAACCGTCAGCAAAGATTCGCTCTACAAGATAAGATTTCACTCCCGGAGTATTGACGATAGTCTTTGCAACCTCTTGGTTGTTTTCAACTTTGACACCATCCTTAAAAAGATTATAAGAAGTTGGATGTGATTCAGCATTATCCCCTACCTTATCCCTATTTTTAAAGTAAGATTCAAGGTCAATGCCTCCATCGCTTTTAGCAATTAAAGATGAAGAGGTACCTGGAGTTGTTGATACATTATTATTTCTCGGCTGCCAAATTTGCCCTTGTACAATCTGATAGTAGCCATTCCCTTCCAACTGAGCCGGATACTTCTCAGCCTGGTCTCCTTCACCGGCAGCTCTACCGTACCACTGATTGACTAGCAAGCGATTAACTGATTTCCCTGACAGCCTAAACCCTTTAACACCCAAGGCGTAATAGAGATTACGGAAAGTCGTATCTGGGGAAGTCGTCTCAAAGGTCAAATGGTAGCTATCATCACGTCCTCCGTCCAAAGAGAAGGTGTAGACTTTCTCGGTTTCATTTTTGATACCAGAGTATTTAGAAGCTGCCTTTTTCTCAACTTCAGTTGGGAAGTTTTTATCAGCATGGTAGTAGAAACCTTTCTGCACCCACCAGTTAACTTCTTCCTTGGCTAAGCCATCCAGACTATCCGTCCGATAACCATAACCTCCACTTTTTGCTGCCGCTCCTGTTGATGCAACAGTCCCCTGCTTTTCATCACTAATTCCATCAGCTGATTGTAAGGCCTTTAGAATTTGATCCTCTCCGTTACCTGCATCTCCACTAGTAGCAGTGGTGCCACCAGTCCTATGATCATAACGAGAAATAGTTACTGAGTTTGCTTTTACAGTGTGGTTTTTAGGTAGGGTAAACCAAAAAGTATTTGATAAGTAGTGGTGTGGACCCCGTCCTACTTTTCCCTTATTGATATCAATCTCCCATTTAAAACCAGTTTCTGTTTTCTTGACTATCCCGTAGATAAAATCTTTCGCTTCCGGAATACGAAACTCTTTTCCGTCCCAATATGCTCTTGAACGTTGCGAACCATAGACATAGGTTCCACGGGCATAAGGTGAACCTGCATGTCCATCTTCTAAAAAGTAGTTGATCCCATCTACATAAGCATTACTTGGCACAGCTATGTAGCCTGAAGGAACTTCTTGTCTGCTTCCTCTTGAACGAGGTTGAATCGCTGTTGTCACCGGAGTGTTTAACGGTTGTTCATCCTGTTCTGTATCATCCTCATCATCGTCAAGTGGAATAGGGTCATAGTCAGACTGGCTGTCTTTGAGCACCCGAGGCTGAAGGACTCCAGTGCTGCTTGTTTTGGCTGCTATCGTGTCAGCAGATCCTGCCCTTTTCTCTCTCACCTGAGAACTTTCTTGAACAGACTCTGGCTGGCTAGAGTCTACTCCAGTAGTTTTAGGGGCAGCTACTGTCTGTCCTTGATTAGATCCTTCCGCTGACCTCCCTTGCCCTTTTATCTCCTTTGTGATCTTGCCTTCAGCAAGTTGCTCAAGTACAACCTCCTTCGACTCTCCCTCATCCGACTCCTGCAGAGCCCCATCAGGGTTACCATCAAATCCAGCGACCACGTCATTAGTTGTAGCTGGAGTGACTGTCTCACTCGCTGCTACTGCACCGTTGGCAAAAAACATCAATGCGGCAACCGCAACACTGGCGGCACCAAAGTGGTACTTACGAATGGAGTAACGGAAGACCTTTTCTCTGTTAGACTTTCTAAAATCCATAACTCTTTCTCCTTAAAGATATGATTGAAGAGAACATGTCATTTTCCTCTTCAATTGACAATAATATTAAATAGCAACTTACGACTATTTACCCCACTATACCTCCTATGAAGAGTATACAGTCTAGTAGCAATTATACCACCCCCCCCCCCCCGAATTTTGCAAGGAAAAACATTTAATTTTTTCTGTTTTTAGAGTATTTTATGGTAAATTGTTATCTTTCTAATTATATGTATTGGATTTTTTGATTAAACTGCAAAAAACGAGGACTATTGTATTTTTTTATTTATAAAATTTCGGGTATAAGTTTTACAAAAAAATCCAGTCTCAACAATGTCTCAGAATCACATTTGTACTAGTGTAGTTTCAGTTTACCATAATTATACTAGTACAATTTTTCATTGTCTTCACCTTCTAACTAGATATGATGGAAAGGATTGGTCGATGCTTGGCTAGGTAAAATCTCTAGTTCCCAGCCTTTTTCCTCTTTCCATTGAGTAAGGAGTGCTGCGATTTTTTCCACAAACAGCACTTCGATATAGTGACCTGGATCCAATGCCAGCAAGCCATCAGACAACATATCCTGGGCAGTGTGGTAGTAAATATCACCAGTGATATAGACATCCGCTCCTTTAGCTAAAGCATCCTTATAGAATGACTGCCCGCTTCCACCACAGATGGCCACTCTTGAAATAGGCTTCTGCAAATCTCTCTCTTGATAATGCACCATTCGAAGGCTATCTAGGCCAAAGACTTGCTTGACACGCTGGGCCAAGTCCCAAAATGTCTGAGGCTGAATATTCCCAATACGACCAATTCCACATTCTGGACCTGTTTCCTGAAGATAAGTCGTCTCATCAATGCCTAGCATCTGGCAAAACCAGTCATTGAGCCCATTATCAACGATGTCAATATTGGTATGGCTGACATAAACTGCAATGTCATGCTTGATGAGGTCAATGTAAATCTGATTTTGCGGACGGCTGGCGACCAAGTCCTTGATGGGACGGAAAATCGGCGCGTGCTTGACAATAATCAAGTCCACACCCTTTTCAATGGCTTCAGCCACCGTTTCTTCACGAATATCGAGAGCCACCATGACCCTTTGGATATCCTTGTCCAAAGTGCCGATTTGCAGACCACGACTATCGCCCTCCATGGAAAATTCCTGAGGGCAAAAGGCTTCATATGCGTTAATTACTTCACTTGCTAGCATGGAGAACCTCCTTGATGGCTTGAATTTTATCTACTAGAACTTGACGTTCCTCCAGATTTTTTTCTGGAATTTGTCCGAGGGCAAACTCTAGCTTAACAGCTTCTTTTTGCCATTTTTGGACAAAGACTGGACTGACCTCTTTGCACAAGAAAGGTCCAAAGCGAACATCAATGGCTGATAGCTTCATTTGTCCTGCTTCCACCACCAAAATCTCGTAAAACTTGCCAGCTTCTTCTAGAATGCTTTCTGCCACAATCTGAAAACCATTGTCTTGCAACCAAATGCGCAAGTCGTCTTCACGATTATTGGGCTGGAGAATCAAACGCTCTACGTTAGCTAACTTGTCCAAGCCTTCTTCTAAAATCCTAGCAATCAAACGGCCGCCCATCCCTGCGATGGTAATGACAGACACTCGGTCTTCCTCTTCAAAAGCTGCCAAACCATTGGCTAAACGGACTTGGATTTTCTCCTTTAACCCGTGACTTTCAACATTTTTGACTGCAGATTGGTAGGGCCCGTCCACCACCTCACCTGCAATGGCACTTTTGATTTGTCCTCTCTCAACCAACTCGATGGGCAGATAAGCATGATCACTTCCCACATCTAATAAAATGGCTCCCTGTGGTACAAAGGAAGCTACCAATTCTAATCTCTTTGAAATCATCTTCTCTCACTTTCCAAACTCTATTACCTCTTATTATACCACATTTCGGCTGGCAATCTTGTACCTAAAAAGACCGCAATCCACAGATTGCAGCCTTTCTTTATTTTCTGGCTTGATAGCGACTAGTCAGGATGAAAATCACGGTAAAGACCAACATCATGATACCATAAACAGGTAGCGTTTGTCCTGTAAGTGTCGAAATTTCAAGCAATTTTTGAATTCTTGGGAAGAGAGCTGTGGCTAGGAAGCCTCCTACTGACCAAACAATCAAGAGGACACGCCATAGGGTAAATGGCATGCAGGCTCTAAATACGGATAAGAAACCAATAGACCCAAGCAGATAATAAAGTAGGGTTGAGATTTCTATCTCAGACCAACCTTGACTCGCTCCAAATATTTTCACAAACAGGACGCTGAACACAACCATGAGAGCACTTGGTAGAGCACGAAGCATGGATCTTCTGAGGAAATTTGGCTCAACAGGTTTGATATTTCGCTCAAAAGTCAGAACGAATGGTGGGAAACCTTCCACAAACTGGTCAATCATAGTAATCTGGATTGGAATGAAGGGGAAAATCAAGATCCATTCAGACCGTCCCAGAAGAGCACTGGCGATACAGATAACTGCGAGCAAGAATGAGTAGATGGTCTTTATCAAGAAAATCGGGGCGATATGGGCAATGTTATTGACCACACGACGACCTTCAAAGAGAATCTCAGGAACATCATTAAAGTCTGAGTTCAAGAGAACCAGATTGGCAATCTGACGAGTCGCTGGATCTCCCTCAGCCATTACGATGGAACAATCTGCCTCACGAAGGGCCAAGATATCATTAACCCCGTCCCCTGTCATAGCCGTTGTATGTCCTGATTTTTTCAGCGTTTGGATGATGAGTTTCTTTTGATGAGGGGAAACACGTCCGAAAATAGCTGTCTCCTCCGCCATGGCCATCAATTCCTCATCGATGATTTTCGAACAATCTACATAGCTATGGTAGTCCGCAAAACCAGCCTTCTGGGCAATGCTGGACACCGTAACGGGATTGTCACCAGAGATAATTTTGAGGCCCACTTCCTGAGAACGGAGATAGTCCAGCGTCTCTGCTGCTCCCTCTCGAATAGGGTCCAAGATTTCCAACAAGGCCAGAGCCTGAATATCAGAAGGTTTCTGTGGTTTGTGATGGTCTAATTTCTCCTGACTGAGAGCTAAGACCAAGACACGTGAACCTCTCTCCAAGGCCTCTCTGGCTTCTGGGACTTCAGAGTCCAGCAACATCTCAGGTGCCCCTAAGAAAACTGTCCCCAAACATTCTAACTCCATGGCTCCCCACTTGCGGTCGCTGGAGAAGGGAAGCTTGGAAATCATAGGATAAGTAACTTCTCCCACAAAACGCTGTCGAATGGCTTGGGCAGTTGGATTCTTATCCTCACTATGAGCCATATAGCTGGCCAAGATGCTAGCAAGCGCTGACTCTCCATACTCTTCGGTCAAAGGAAGAACAGCCTCCACCTGCATCTTTCCTTGAGTGATGGTACCCGTCTTGTCCAGACAGAGCATATCCACGCGCGCCAAGGTCTCAACAGAGTACATCTCCTGCACCAAGACCTTTTTCAAGCCCAGCTTAATCACTGCAGCCAAGAGCGAAGTAATGGTCAAAAGGGCAATTCCCTTGGGCAACATTCCCAGAAGTGCTGTCGACGAGTTTACAACGGAAGACTTGAGAGGCAGGCCTTTTAAAAGCAAGGCTTCTAGCAAGAGAGCTAGACCAAAAGGAATGATAATCTTCCCAGTAAAACCAGCTAGCTTGTCCAGCGATTTCATGATACGAGAGTTGATGGGTTTAACGGTCTTGGCTTCCAGCATGAGTTTGGCAGCATAGTTCTCAGATCCAACATGGTGAACTTGAGCTGAAACTGCCCCACTGGCTAAGAAACTTCCTGACAAAAGCAAGGCATCCACTTCCTTTTGTACCAAATCACTTTCCCCCGTCAACATGGCTTCATTGACTTCCGCAAAGCCTTCCAAAACTAAGGCATCACTGGGAATCTGCTCTCCAGCAGACAGACGAATGACATCTCCTAACACCAATTCTTCAGGATTCAGAGCCACTTCTTGGCCATCACGAATAGTCTTGACCTTTTCCTTGGTCATGAGATTGAGCCTGTCCACCATGTGTTTGGCCCGTAGCTCGGTCACAATTCCAGAAAAAGCGTTAAAGCAGATAACAGCAAAGAAGACCAGATTGCTCCAAGCCTGCACAAAGGCAAGGGCCAAAGCAATGGCAAAGTTCAAAGCGTTAAAAAGGGTAAAGACATTTCGTTTGATGATTTGCCAAGTGCTGGTACTGGCCGAAGCAGTAAAATCATTGACCAAGCCCTTAGTCTGTCTTTCCTTGACTTCTCTTTGGGTTAATCCCATAATCTTATTTTTATCCATAAATTCTATCATATCATTTTTTCTAAAAGAATTCTAATCTCATCCCAAATATGCATCTAGTCAAGGGAAAAGTTTGCCAGCCCTCCTTTGATAAGGTATAATAATAACAAGAAAACAATCGAAGGAGATCGCATGTTTTATACTTATTTGCGTGGATTAGTTGTATTGCTCTTATGGTCCATCAATGGCAATGCCCACTATCATAATACTGATAAAATTCCTAATCAAGATGAAAATTATATTTTGGTTGCGCCTCACCGCACTTGGTGGGATCCAGTTTATATGGCCTTTGCGACCAAGCCAAAACAGTTTATCTTTATGGCAAAAAAAGAACTCTTTACCAACCGTATCTTTGGCTGGTGGATTCGTATGTGTGGCGCCTTTCCTATCGACCGTGAAAATCCTAGCGCCTCAGCCATCAAATACCCTATCAATGTTCTCAAAAAAAGTGACCGCTCTCTCATCATGTTTCCAAGTGGGAGCCGTCACTCAAACGATGTCAAGGGGGGCGTAGCTCTGATTGCCAAAATGGCCAAGGTCCGTATCATGCCGGTTACCTACACCGGTCCCATGACTTTGAAGGGCTTGATTAGCCGTGAACGTGTCGATATGAACTTTGGAAATCCAATCGATATCTCAGATATCAAGAAAATGAATGATGAAGGCATTGAAACAGTCGCCAATCGTATTCAAACAGAATTCCAACGTCTGGACGAAGAAACGAAACAATGGCACAATGATAAAAAACCAAATCCACTCTGGTGGTTTATCCGCATTCCTGCCCTCATCCTTGCTATTATACTCGCTATCCTAACCATCATCTTTAGCTTTCTCGCAAGCTTCATCTGGAACCCAGATAAGAAAAGAGAAGAACTTGCATAGAAGAAATGAACCTTGGCCAAACAGCTAAGGTTTTCATTTATATAGTAGATTGGAACTAGAATAGTACACCTCTACTTCTAAAACATTTTTAGAAATCGATTTGACTGTCCTGATCGATTTGTCCTGCTTTTGTTTCATTTTACTATATTTATAAGAATCTCCTAATCAAATCAAAAGCCACTCTACAATAGAGTAACTTTAAGATTGTCCATTTATACTCAATGAAAAAGCCCTCTGAAAATCAGAGAGCTGATTTTCAGAGGGCTAAAATCCTAGTGAAACAAAAAAATCTCCACGATCAGAAAAGTCTCTATCGTGCCATTTTCATACATGATGTATAGTCCAAGTAGAATGAATACTAAGGGCACAATGATTCGCTCGTATTTTTCAATTGTCTCGAATATTAACGGAATAGAGGATAACACCCGACTAATCTCGCAAAAGATAATTATGCCGATTACAAACACAAGCAAGGCCACGAGGGTCTGTGACCAATCTAACGAAGCAAAATAAGGTATATAGATACCTAAATTATCTCCGCCAGACGCAATTGTCAGCAATGTAACTGTCCAAAACAGTTGATTTGCCTTGCTTTGTTCTAATCTTTCAATAATTTCTTCCTCTTCTTCTTCCGCATCTTCTCCAACAATTGCAAAGCGAATCCCTAAATAGATAGGGATTAAACCAAGCAATCCAACCATCCATTCTTCAGGCACGAAATTAACGACATAAGCAGCAACTAAACTCGCCCCTACAAGTAAGCCTGTGCCTAGATATTGCCCCGCATAAATATGCCATTTCTGTTTATTCTGTGATAGCTGTGCAAATAAAATAATTAAATAATCGATACTGGTAGAAATATAAACACCAATAGCAGATATGATTGTCTGTCCCATAAAAAAACCTCCTGTATTAGTCAGTAATAAATCAGCAGATTTTAGGAGAGCACAGACACATTAATTTAGCTATCGCTAGTGGGTAATGTCGAACGTAGGAAAGCATTTTACTCCTCCTCAAAACGTAGTTACAAAGTAATTTCTAACTGGAATTCAGTGACTACTTCCATGTAAAGTATAAAACATACTATACTTTACTTTGTAAAGAGTGGGCTCTTCTAGGGGGCTTGCAGACAGCTACTCGGCTTGAAAAGCCGAGTAACTGCGCACCTTTATGGTGTAATTAGCTGATACCATTTGAGGTTTTTGTAGTCTCCAAAATTGTTACCGATAAAACCTCAATAAAAAAGCCCTCTGAAGTCAGAGAGCTGATTTTAGCCCGGGCTAAAATCCTAGTGAAAAAGATGAAACTCCTTGTGCTCATCGAACACTGTGTCATTTCCCTATTTTCATACGGATTTTTGACGCCCTTAGCATCATGATTCTTGCTAGATCAATCGTTTATAGACGAGGCGAAGATCGTACGAAACTTTCAGTGAAACAAAAAAAATCTCCCCGAAGGGAGAAAAGCTGGTTTATTTTACCTTACAGTGCTAGGAACCGTAACCGAAGATTATACTTGAGTATAGCGAGGTAAGGTGACAACGCAAAAAAGCTACCCAATTTAGAGTAGCTTTATTATCAAGATATGCTCAATTGAACACGGCCTAAGCACTTGGCAAAAAAGATAAAATCTCCTAGAAACTGAAGTTTCTTCGTCAATTTTCCTATTTTTGCTTTGTGCTTTTGACGGCCTTTGTATCTTGAATTAGCGACGAAGTCCTAGAGAGTTGATCAACTCACGGTAACGGTTAACGTCGTTTTTACGCAAGTATGCAAGCAAGTTACGACGGCGACCGATTTTTTTCATCAATCCACGGTAAGTAGCGTGGTCTTTTTTGTGTTGTTTGATGTGTTCGTTAAGGTGGTTGATTTCCCAAGTAAGGACAGCAACTTGAACCTCTACTGAACCTGTATCACCTTCGTGACGTGCATATTGTGCAATGATTTCATTTTTTTTCTCTTTTGAGATTGCCATGATGTTTCTCCTTTTTATTTGGCTTCATCCGAGTGACAGGTTGGCATGCCTGTAACCAAGAAGAAGTTATTTGTCTTTACGACAATCCCTATTCTACCAATAACTAACTTCTTTGTCAACAGATTTACTTTCTTGTTTTAAACATGCTATAATAATCATAGCAAGAGATTTAAGTTGTCTGTTTTTTTAAAACGAGCTGATTATCATGCCTAGATTCTATTCCCATCTCCCCCACTATCTGGTCATCTTTTTCTTTTATTGGCCTCTTTATGAATTATTTTCACTGCTCTCATCCGGTCCCAATCTGCTAGGACTCATCTTCTAAATATCTTTATCTTTTCTCCGTTAGTAACCTTCATCGTTTCTCTTCTTTACGGTTACCGTTTCCCTTTTTCCCTTTTGACATTGGATTGCTCTTTTGCTTTACTATCATTTCTTTCCACGATTTTAGCATTGTCTACTTTTTAGCCTATGGAACCTTTGCTCTGGTCGGCATGGCTTCCGGTATTGGTATCAAGCATATTCTGCAAAAATGAAAAACAAAAAACTTTCACAAAATCCTTGAAAAATCTCACAATCATGCTATAATAATCCATAGAGACAAGTCACTTAGTCCCTTTCTACTAGAGAGTGCGTGGTTGCTGAGAACGCATAGAAAGACTATACTGATACTACTCTTGAGTTTTTTATGAAAACATAAAACGGTGGCCACGTTAGAGCCAATCAGAGGTGTCCCTCTCTTTTGAGGTACATAAATGAAGGTGGAACCACGTTGCGACGTCCTTTCTAGGACGTCGCTTTTTGTTTCTCTTTGCTTTTTGTTTCTCTTTATTTAAGACTGCGAAATAGGGAAACACTTCTGCTTTAGAAATAATGGATAACCAATATAAGGAGAACATCATGATTAACATTACTTTCCCCGATGGCGCTGTTCGTGAATTCGAATCTGGCGTTACAACTTTTGAAATTGCCCAATCTATCAGCAATTCCCTAGCTAAAAAAGCCTTGGCTGGTAAATTCAACGGCAAACTCATCGACACTACTCGTGCTATCACTGAAGATGGAAGCATCGAAATTGTAACACCTGATCACGAAGATGCCCTTCCAATCTTGCGTCACTCAGCAGCTCACTTGTTCGCCCAAGCAGCTCGTCGTCTTTTCCCAGACATTCACTTGGGAGTTGGTCCAGCCATCGAAGATGGTTTCTACTACGATACTGACAACACAGCTGGTCAAATCTCTAACGAAGACCTTCCTCGTATCGAAGAAGAAATGCAAAAAATCGTCAAAGAAAACTTCCCATCTATTCGTGAAGAAGTGACTAAAGACGAGGCACGTGAAATCTTCAAAAATGACCCTTACAAGTTGGAATTGATTGAAGAACACTCAGAAGACGAAGGCGGTTTGACTATCTATCGTCAGGGTGAATATGTAGACCTCTGCCGTGGACCTCACGTTCCATCAACAGGTCGTATCCAAATCTTCCACCTTCTCCATGTAGCTGGTGCTTACTGGCGTGGAAATAGCGACAACGCTATGATGCAACGTATCTACGGGACAGCTTGGTTTGATAAGAAAGACTTGAAAAACTACCTTCAAATGCGTGAAGAAGCTAAGGAACGTGACCACCGTAAACTTGGTAAAGAGCTTGACCTCTTTATGATTTCACAAGAAGTGGGACAAGGACTTCCATTCTGGTTGCCAAATGGTGCGACTATTCGTCGTGAGTTGGAACGCTACATCGTTGACAAAGAGTTGGCTTCTGGATACCAACACGTTTATACTCCACCACTTGCTTCTGTTGAACTTTACAAGACTTCTGGTCACTGGGATCATTACCAAGAAGACATATTCCCAACTATGGACATGGGTGACGGGGAAGAATTTGTCCTTCGTCCAATGAACTGCCCACACCACATCCAAGTCTTCAAACACCATGTTCACTCTTACCGTGAGTTGCCAATCCGTATCGCTGAAATCGGTATGATGCACCGTTATGAAAAATCTGGTGCCCTCACTGGTCTTCAACGTGTGCGTGAAATGTCTCTCAACGACGGTCACCTTTTCGTTACTCCAGAACAAATCCAAGAAGAATTCCAACGTGCTCTTCAGTTGATTATCGATGTTTACGGAGACTTCAACTTGAATGAGTACCGCTTCCGTCTCTCTCTTCGCGACCCTCAAGATACTCACAAGTACTTTGACAACGATGAGATGTGGGAAAATGCTCAAACTATGCTTCGTGCAGCTCTTGATGAAATGGGCGTGGACTACTTTGAAGCCGAAGGCGAAGCAGCCTTCTACGGACCAAAATTGGATATTCAAGTTAAGACCGCTCTTGGAAAAGAAGAAACTCTTTCTACTATCCAACTTGACTTCTTGCTTCCAGAACGCTTCGACCTCAAATACATCGGAGCTGATGGTGAAGAGCACCGTCCAGTGATGATCCACCGTGGGGTTATCTCAACTATGGAACGCTTCACAGCTATCTTGATTGAGAACTACAAGGGGGCCTTCCCAACATGGCTGGCACCACACCAAGTAACCCTCATCCCAGTATCTAACGAAAAACACGTGGACTACGCTTGGGAAGTAGCCAAGAAACTCCGTGACCGCGGTGTCCGTGCAGACGTAGATGAGCGCAATGAAAAAATGCAGTTCAAGATCCGTGCTTCACAAACCAGCAAGATTCCTTACCAATTAATTGTTGGAGACAAAGAAATGGAAGACGAAACAGTCAACGTTCGTCGCTATGGCCAAAAAGAAACACAAACTGTCTCAGTTGATGATTTTGTTGGAGCTATCCTAGCTGATATAGCCAACAAATCACGCGTTGAGAAATAAGAACCTAGCATAAAAGCCTCCAGTCCGGAGGCTTTTTCGTCTATTCTCACTCAAGGACTAGATTCACTTGAGCAAACTGAATCCGCGCTATCGTTCCTTTTCCGACCTCAGACTCGATACGAATCTGGTGACCCAGTTCTTCAGAAATTTTCTTAGATAGGTAAAGTCCAAGTCCAGATGACTGCTGGGTTAGGCGTCCATTATACCCTGAAAAGCCACGTTCAAAGACTCGGAGGACATCACTGTTTTTTATCCCGATTCCCGTATCCTTGATACAAAGCTCTTGCCCGTCCATATAAATCTCCAGACCACCTTCCTTGGTGTACTTGAGACTGTTTGAGATAATTTGCTCAATAACCACTAGTAGCCACTTTTTATCCGTCACGATTTCTTTATCAAGGTCATGTAGATTGACATTTAGGCCTTTTTGAATAAAGAAAAGAGCATATTTACGAATTATTTCCTTGACCAAATCCTCAATTTGAACCTGCTTTAAGACCAAATCATCATGGAAACTTTCTAAACGCAGGTACTGTAAGACTAGATTGGTATAGGAATCGATTTTGAAAATTTCCTGTTCTAACTGCTGCTTCAGTTGGCGGTCAGCTACTTCTGCAACTAAGAGTTGACTGGCTGCAATGGGGGTCTTAATCTGATGGACCCACAAGGTATAGTAATCCAGCAAATCCGTCAGTTTTCTTTCTGAATCTGACCTCTGCTGATAGAGTTCCATCTCACGCGCCTCTAATTTTTCAGCCAAGGCTCTTTCCAAAGGAGACTGAGCTTCCCTCTCCCCATAGAGAATTTCCTGACGATAGACCTGCGTTTCCACCAATATGTCCCAAGTGAAAAATAAGATGGTTACAAAGCAACACAAGAGGAAAAAGTAGAGAAAGTAAGTTCCCAAACTGGCAAATAAAAACTGAAAGAGCAAAATCAGAAATGCTAAAGCAAGCAGATAGACAAACAGACGACTACGGGAGCGCAGATAGGCTAGAAAAAATTGTTTCCAATCAAGCATGCTTCAGTCCGTACCCTATCCCTTTCTTGGTCTCGATAAATCCTACCAAGCCCTGCTCTTCCAATTTTTTACGCAAACGAGCCACATTGACAGAGAGGGTATTATCATCAATGAAAAAGTCACTGTTCCAAAGTTCCCGCATGAGGTCGTCACGCGCTACAATATTGCCTGCATGCTCAAATAACACGCGTAAAATCTGGAATTCGTTCTTGGTCAAATTCAAGACTTGCCCTTGATAATGTAAATCCATGGATTTGGTATTGAGGATAACACCAGCATATTCCAGTAAACTCTCGTCACGCCCGAACTCATAGGAACGACGCAGCAAGCCCTGAACCTTGGCTAAAAGAACCTGCTGGTCAAAAGGTTTGGTCACAAAGTCATCCGCCCCCATATTGATTGCCATGACAATATCCATAGCCTGGTCTCTCGAAGACAGAAACATGATAGGCACCTTGGAAATCTTGCGAATTTCCTGACACCAGTGATAACCATTAAACAAGGGCAGCCCAATATCCATGAGGACCAGATGAGGTTCCGATTGGACAAAAAGACTCAAAACTTCCATAAAGTCTTCTACCAAGACCACTTCAAATCCCCATTCAGAGAGCATTTTCCCGACCTGTTGACGAATAACCTGATCATCTTCTACTAGTAAAATCTTGTGCATGCGCTCCTCCTTTTCTATTATTATAACAGATTTTTCCATGCTCGAATGTCTGAAATTGAATTTGACATAGCTTGTTTTTAGCCAACAAAGTGCAACAATCCTACTAGCTAATTTGAGGGAAATTTGATAAGATAAAGAAAAGAAAGGAGTTCTTATGGCCAATATTTTTGATTACCTGAAAGATGTCGCATACGATTCCTTTTACGACTTTCCATTGAATGAGTTAGACATTCTAGCCTTAACAGAAGCTACCTACCTCTCCTTTGATAATCTGGTCTCCACAAGTCCTCAGCGACTTTTAGACCTGGCTCCTCAGGTTCCAAGGAATCCTAACATGTTGACCAGCAAAAATCGCCTCCAGCTATTAGATGAGCTAGCTCAACACAAACGCTTCAAAAATTGTAAACTCTCTCATTTTATCAACGACATTGACCCTGAACTGCAAAAGCAGTTTGCGGCTATGACCTACCGCCTCACTCTCGATACCTATCTGATTGTCTTTCGTGGGACTGATGACAGTATCATTGGCTGGAAGGAAGATTTCCACCTGACCTATATGAAGGAAATTCCTGCTCAAAAGCACGCCCTTCGCTATTTAAAGAACTTTTTTGCCCACCATCCTAATCAAAATGTCATTCTGGCTGGACATTCCAAGGGAGGAAATCTAGCCATCTATGCTGCTAGTCAAATTGAACAAAGTTTACAGGATCAAATCACAGCAGTTTATACCTTTGATGCGCCTGGTCTCCATAAAGAACTGACACAAACCGAGGGCTATCAAAGGCTAATGGATAGAACCAAGGTCTTCATCCCACAAGGTTCCATCATCGGTATGATGCTGGAAATCCCTAACCAGCAAATCATCGTGCACAGTACTACCTTGGGTGGTATCGCCCAGCACGATACCTTTAGTTGGCAGATTGAGGACAAGCACTTCGTCCAGCTGGATAAGACCAACAGTGATAGCCGACAAGTCGACACAACCTTCAAGGAGTGGGTGGCCACAGTCCCTGACGAGGAACTCCAGCTCTATTTCGACCTCTTCTTTGGCACCATTCTTGATTCTGGTATTACTTCTATCAATGACCTATCTTCCTTAAAGGCGATTGAACACATTCATCATCTCTTTGTCCAAGCGTAATCCCTCACTCCAGAAGAAAGGGAAACCATGGGACGCCTCACTCAATTATTGATTGATACCCGTTACCAAGCATGGAAGAATAGATAAAAAGCTTATGAAAAGGTAATACTCTTCGAAAATCTCTTCAAACCACGTCAGCGTCGCCTTACCGTATATATGTGACTGACTTTGTCAGTCTTATCTACAACCTCAAAGCGGTGCTTTGAGCAACCTGCGGCTAGCTTCCTAGTTTGCTTTTTGATTTTCATTGAGTATAAAAACCTTCTCATAAGCTTTTCTTGTTTTAAAGAAAAAATTACTCCTTCATCTGACTCTCTGCATCGGCCACGACTTGCTCTAAACTGGTCTGACCAAGTTCAGCCTCCATAGCCAGCTGGATTCTCTCCAATTTTTGATCCAAAACATCATGAATATGAGCTCCAACTGGACAATTTGGATTCGGATTGTCATGGAAACTGAAGAGTTGACCTGTCTTACCAAGACACTCAACCGCTTGATAAACATCTAATAGACTAATGTCCTTGAGATCCTTGACAATCTCTGTTCCCCCTGTTCCACGCGCGACTGAAATCAGCTCTGCCTTCTTCAACTGGGACAAGGTTTTTCTGATAATGACAGGATTGACCCCGACACTAGCAGCTAAAAAATCACTGGTCACCTTGCTTTCCTTCCCCTTGAGGGCAATGATTATCAGCATATGAGTCGCAATGGTAAATCTACTTGGAATTTGCATCCTCTTCTCCTTTTTACGAGACATCCCTGCCTCTACTCTTCTTTTTCTTTTATTATACCCTTTTTAGTTGTAATGTCAATCATTACCACCTTTCAACCAGGCATCTAACTCCCTATCGTATCCCTCTTTCTGGGCCAATTCTCTCAGAAATTCCTGATTATGAGTATGATGGATACCATTGACCAGACTTTCATAATAAACCTCAAAATAGGGAAGTTTCAGGTCTTTAGCCCGCTGCAATTCAGCTGCCACATCGTAGTCTACCCGTCGGAAGTTCATATCTACCAAGCCCTTGTCATCAAACTCCAAAATCATATACTGGGCCCGCAAGTCCTTCCGCAACTGAGCATCTAGAAAGAAAGGCTGCCCAATCGAACCCGGATTAACAATCAATTGCCCACCAGTACCGTAACGAAGCAACTGCTGGTGAATATGACCATAAACAGCAATATCACAAGGTGGATTGGTCACCAAGCGGTCAAAATCCTCTTGCGCTCCAGTATGAATCAACTCACGCCCCCAATTCTTATCAGGTAGATGATGGCTAATTCCCACCGTCAAAGCCCCAAACTGACGATGAAGCTGGAGTGGTTGATTGTGGAGCAATTCGATTTCTTCTAGGGAAATTTCCTCTAAAACATATTGGCACTGGCGCAAGAGATAGCGTTGACTGGGACGAGTACTATCCAATTCCTTGCGGACACCATGCCAAAGACTGTCTTCCCAGTTTCCCAAAACTCTAGCTGTAATCGGTAGTTGAGCCAACAAGTCCAAAATCCTTCTACGCCCTGTCCCTGGCATGAGAATGTCTCCCAAAAGCCAGTATTCATCCACTCCTAGCTGCCGAGCATCTGCCAAAACAGCCTCTAAAGCAGTGGTATTTCCATGAATATCTGAAAGAAGAGCTATTTTCGTCATATCCATCTCCTCGTTTTTTCTCTTGCAATAAGTATAACATAAAAAGTCACAGCTAGAGAAATCTAGCTTTTTTTGATATACTAGATAAAGATATTAGACAAGAGGAAACGAATGACCCCAAATAAAGAAGATTATCTAAAATGTATTTATGAAATTGGCATAGACCTGTATAAAATCACCAACAAGGAAATTGCTGCCCGCATGCAAGTCTCTCCCCCTGCCGTAACTGAAATGATCAAACGGATGAAGAGTGAAAACCTCATCCTAAAGGACAAGGAATGTGGCTATCTACTGACTGACCTCGGCCTCAAACTGGTCTCTGAGCTCTATCGTAAGCACCGCTTGATTGAAGTTTTTCTAGTTCATCATTTAGACTATACAAGTGACCAGATTCACGAGGAAGCTGAGGTCTTGGAACACACTGTCTCTGACCTGTTCGTGGAAAGACTAGATAAACTGCTAGGTTTCCCTAAAACCTGCCCCCACGGAGGAACTATTCCTGCCAAGGGAGAACTCCTCGTTGAAATCAATAACCTGCCACTAGCTGACATCAAGGAAGCTGGCGCCTACCGCCTGACTCGGGTGCACGATAGCTTTGACATTCTCAGTTATCTGGACAAGCACTCACTTCACATCGGTGATTCGCTCCAAGTCAAGCAGTTTGATGGCTTCAGCAACACCTTCACTATCCTTAATAAAAACAATGATTTACAAGTGAATATGGACATTGCCAAACAACTCTATGTCGAGAAAATCAACTAATTTCTCAAGTACCCCAACCAACCCTGAAAGTTTGATTTTCAGGGTTTTCTTATCTATTTTGTATATCAAAAACGATAGTAAGCGCTTCCATAATCCAACTAAATATTGTATAATAATTATATAAACTATTCCGTCACTAACAGAGGAAAAAAGGAGGTTTTATCATGAAAAACATCATATACATCAAAACCATTCAACTCCTTGTCATTGATGGAATCATGCTGGCATTTTTGACATTTAAAGAAGGGCTTACTTGGGATTGGATTTTAATTTATAGCGGTTGGCTCATTTTCTTTCATCCTGTGCTATTGACCTATCTTTCTAACCAGCTTTGTGACCACTTTAGTCAACTCTATTCCCAGATTAGACCGAGATTCTGGCGATTTGCCTTACAAATCCTCCTATGGGATAGCCTGATGATTCTCTCCTTGATATGTTTAAGTGGTACCCCACTTTTCCTTCAGGGGACTCTCCTCATCCTAGGACATCTCATCCCTTCCTATCGCACCTGCCAAATCCTGAAACAAGACTTTCCCCAAGCCTATCAAGCACCGATTTCTTTTGGAGTATTTTATGATAGATGAGAAAAACCAAGCCGGCTGGGCTTGATCTTTCTTATCTATTTTTAGTATCTAGGATAATGGTAACTGGCCCATCATTGACCAGCTCAACCTGCATATCCGCTCCAAAGATACCTATCTGAACAGGCACTTCTTGCGCTAGTTTTTGGTTGAAAACATCATAGAAGTCTGATGCCATATCAGGTTTGGCTGCTTCTGTAAAGGCTGGACGATTGCCTTTCTTGGTATCCGCAAAGAGGGTAAACTGGGAAATAGAAAGGATTTCTCCTTCAATATCTTTGACAGATAGGTTCATCCTGCCTTCTGCATCTGAAAAAATCCGAATATTGACCAGTTTTCTCACAGCATAGTCCAAATCTTCCTCTTGGTCCTCTGGTCCAACACCAACCAGCAATAAGAGCCCCTGATTGATTTTTCCCTGAACCTGACCTTCGATACTGACTTGGGCTTTTTTAACACGTTGGATAATGATTTTCATAATAGCCTTTCTAGTAAGAACTCAGACAATTAACCGTTGGTTCGTTTGACAGAGTAAACTTCTGGCACACTCTTAATCTTGTCCACAACCGTAGTCAGCGTCGAGAGGTTGGTAATGCCAAAGGACACATGGATATTGGCAAATTTCATATCCTTGGTTGGTTGGGCATTGACTGTTGAAATATTCTTGGTTGTGTTTGAGAGAACTTGCAGTACATCGTTCAACAATCCTGTACGGTTGAGGCCATAAATATCAATATGAGCCATATACTCTTTATTTGAGCTAGAGTACTGACCTTCCCACTCCACATCAAGGAGACGTTGCTCGTAGTTTTCTTGGGCGCGCAGGTTCATACAGTCCACACGGTGAATAGCCACACCACGACCCTTGGTAATGTAGCCGACAATATCATCACCAGGCACGGGGTTACAACACTTGGCAATCCGCACTAGGAGACCAGAAGCACCTTCAATGACCACACCACCTTCATGCTTGACCTTGAGGGTTTCTTTATTTTCAACCTTGACCTCGCCACCTTTGACAAGTTCTTCTGCCTCAGCCTTGGCCTTGGCACGTTCTTCTTCACGACGTTCCTTTTCAGTCAGACGATTAAAGACAGTAATAGCACCGATTTCCCCAAAACCAATGGCCGCAAAGAGGGAGTCTTCTGTCTTGTAGCTGGTCTTTTGCAGGACTTGGTCCATATGACGCTTGTCCATAAATTTATTGGCCACATAACCATTTTCTTGGAACTGGGTCATCAACATTTCACGACCCTTATTAACAGATAATTCCTTATCTTGGTTTTTAAAAAACTGACGAATCTTGTTGCGCGCCTTGCTGGTCTTGACCATATTGAGCCAGTCGCGGCTAGGTCCAAAGGAGTTGGGGTTGGTGACAATTTCAACCTGATCCCCTGTTTTGAGCTTGGTTGTCAGTGGAACCATACGGCCGTTGACCTTGGCACCAGTCGCTTTTTCACCGACTTTAGTATGGATTTCATAAGCAAAGTCAATAGGTCCTGAATCTTTTGGAAGAGAACGGACAGCTCCATCTGGTGTAAAGACGTAAATCTCCTCAGCCAGATAGTTTTCCTTAACAGAGTCCACAAATTCCTTGGCATCATCAGCCTGATCTTGAAGCTCCATCATCTCCTTGATCCAGTTCATCCCAATAGCAGACTCCTTGCTGTTAACCTGCCCCTTAACGCCTTTCTTATAAGCCCAGTGAGCCGCAACCCCGTACTCAGCCACCTCGTGCATGGCCTTGGTCCGAATTTGGAATTCAATCGGCCCTTTTGGCCCATAGACAGTCGTATGGATAGACTGGTAACCATTTGCCTTGCGGTTAGCGATGTAGTCCTTAAAGCGACCAGGCATGGGTTTCCAAAGCTCATGCACATAACCAAGCATGGCATAAACATCACTTTGGGTATCCAAAATACAACGAATGGCAATCAGGTCATAGATTTCCTCAAACCGTTTTCTCTTGTCCTGCATTTTGCGGAAAATTGAGTAAATATGCTTGGGACGACCATAAATCTTCCCTTTCAAGTGACGATCTATCGTATACTCCTCTAATTTTGTGACTACCTCATCCACCAAGGCTTCACGCTCTCTGCGCTTTTCCTTCATCATATTGGTAATCTTGTAAAACTCTGTCGGGTTGAGATAACGGAAAGACAGGTCTTCCAATTCCCATTTGACACTGGAAATCCCCAAACGGTGAGCAAGTGGGGCATAGATTTCCATAGTTTCTTTGGAAATGCGCTCCTGCTTGTCTTTTCGAAGATGTTTCAGGGTTCGCATATTGTGCAAGCGGTCAGACAGTTTGACCAAGATAACGCGGATGTCCTCAGACATGGCCATGAGCATCTTGCGATGATTTTCAGCCAACTGCTCTTCGTGAGACTTGTACTCGACCTTGCCAAGCTTGGTGACTCCGTCAACAATCACGCGCACATCGGGACCAAACTCTCTTTCCAAATCGTCCAAGGTCGCATCTGTATCTTCCACCACATCATGCAAGAAACCACAAGCTACCGTTACAGCATCCAGCTTGAGTTTGGCTAGAATACCTGCCACTTGAATAGGGTGAATGATATAAGGCTCGCCTGATTTGCGGTATTGACCACTATGACAATCCACCGCATAGACCAAGGCCTTATGGACAAAATGGACATCCTCTTCCGTTAAATATTCTTTGGTTAAAGCGACAACTTCTTCGCCTGTTAAATTCACTTCTTTTGGCATCTCTACTCTCCAATTCTTCCTACCATTTTATCACTTTTTTAAGAATATGAAAACTAGATTGGAACAGAATAAGAAAAAAATAATTCAGAATTGCTTGATAATTCTGAATTATTGGTCCATAATATACTACGAAGTTAGATTTTAAACTTAGGTGATAGAAGGAGAGATAGAAGAACGGAAACCATATTGTAACCCAAAGACTTTTTGACTTCCCCAATTCCATTGAAGATACGAAAGATAAACGGTGGAACTCGTGTCACATACACTGGTACCTTGACTGGATTTTGGAATTAATACTCAATGAAAATCAAAGAGCAAACTAGGAAACTAGCCGCAGGTTGCTCAAANNAACCATATATACGGCAAGGTGACGCTGACGTAGTTTGAAGAGATTTTCGAAGAGTATAAAAATCCTCAAGATACTTTCTTCTATCCTTTAGTTTATAAGGAGAACACCTATGAAAAAAGCTGCTATTTCTATCTTTGCTCTCCTAGTGTTAGGAGTTAGCTGCCTGTTTCTATTCAGCCAGCAAAGTTATAAAAAAACAGTCGTTCAATACTATGCTAACGACCAGAACCTGCCCAATAGGATAACTTATAGTGAATATAGCGACAAATGAGAAGCCAACTACGGTGGCACTCTAAACATCACATCTATCAAACAAGCTAGTGACGGAGTTTATGCAACCTATGAAGGGCAATTGACACCTTTCCAATAGTGATAAATTGAGAACCAGCCTGTCTTCATCTAGTCATGCTGGTTTTTAAGTTCATTCTAAATCCTTACCTATTCTCCCTAACTGTGCTATACTTAATTTAGTACATTCTTTGAGATTGGAGATAAAATGAAAATCCATAAAACTGTGAATCCTGTTGCCTATGAAAACACCTATTACCTGGAAGGTGAAAAACACCTCATCGTTGTAGATCCTGGTAGTCAATGGGAAGCCATTCGTCAGACAATCGAGAACCTCAACAAACCGATCTGTGCCATTCTATTGACCCACGCTCATTATGACCATATCATGAGTCTGGACTTGGTTCGCGAGACGTTTGGCAATCCTCCTGTCTATATCGCAGAGAGCGAAGCCAGCTGGCTCTACACTCCTGTCGATAATCTCTCCGGTCTCCCTCGCCACGATGATATGGCAGATGTGGTCACAAAACCTGCAGAACACACCTTTGTCTTTCACGAAGAATACCAACTAGAGGAATTTCGTTTTAAGGTTCTACCGACCCCAGGGCACTCTATCGGTGGTGTTTCCCTAGTCTTTCCTGATGCTCACCTAGTCTTGACGGGAGATGCTCTGTTCCGCGAAACAATTGGACGGACGGATCTTCCGACTGGTAGTACAGAGCAACTCCTTCATAGTATCCAGACCCAACTTTTCACCCTACCAAACTACGATGTCTATCCAGGACATGGTCCAGCTACTACTATCGCTCACGAAAAAACCTTCAATCCTTTTTTCTAGCAAGATGATGACAGATGATGACAATCGATAGCACAATTTAATACTCAATGAAAAT
>NZ_VMLO01000007.1:62373-63279 GCF_013276735.1 Streptococcus sp. 1559 | reverse complement strand
CAGTTATCAAAGTTCCAGCCAAAAGCAAGGTTGACCGCGAAGTCCTTCCTACAAGTGTCATCCGTTATGAAAAAGATGAGACTAGAGACCGAGGAGCTTCTATTGAGATGGTTGACGGAGAGGATGGCTATGTAACCACGACGACGACCTACGATGTTAATCCAGAGACTGGTAAGGTTAGCGAAAAGGTTACTGTTGATAGAAAAGAAGCCACGGATACAGTTATCAAAGTTCCAGCCAAAAGCAAGGTTGAAGAAGTTCTTGTTCCATTTGCTACTAAATATGAAGCAGACAATGACCTTTCTGCAGGACAGGAGCAAGAGATTACTCTAGGAAAGAATGGGAAAACAGTTACAACGATAACTTATGATGTAGATGGAAAGAGTGGACAAGTAACTGAGAGTACTTTAAGTCAAAAAGAAGACTCTCAAACAAGAGTTGTTAAAAAAGGAACCAAGCCCCAAGTTCTTGTCCAAGAAATTCCAATCGAAACAGAATATCTCGATGACTCAACTCTTGATAAAGGTCAAGAAATAGAAGAAGCAGGAGAAATTGGTGAAATTACGCTTACTACAATCTATACTGTAGATGAACGTGGTGGAACAATTGAAGAAACTACTTCTCGTCAAATTACTAAAGAGATGGTAAAAAGACGTATAAGGAGAGGGACGAGAGAACCTGAAAAAGTTGTTGTTCCTAAGAAGTCATCTATTCCTTCGTATCCTGTATCTGTTACATCTAATCAAGGAACAGATTCAGCATTAGAACCAGCTAAACCAGTTGCTGCAACAACAGGCTGGAAACAAGAAAATGGTATGTGGTATTTTTATAATACTAACGGTTCCATGGTAACGGGTTGGGTACAAGTGAATGGTTCATGGTACTACCTCAACTCTAACGGTTCCA